>JAFUEG010000107.1 GCA_017464045.1 Lachnospiraceae bacterium | reverse complement strand
TTAATTTTTATTGTGCAATTATACTTTTTTACCAAAAATCAGTCATCTGAATATTCGTTAATTAAAGCTGCAATCATATGAGAATTATACATATATAATCGTCAGGAACTATGTATTTTGTCAATTTTTGCATCATCATAATTTTGAAAAAATTTCCTATTATAATGTTTTTTACATTTTTATTATTATATGTGATAAAATATTCGCACCAACCATTATATACGGAGGATTAGACTTATGCAAACATTTAGTGAAAATTCCACTTTAAATAAAGAAATAACAGATATAAATGAAGTCAGAGATTTAGTCAAAACAGAAGAAACAGCAAATGCAGCAATTGAAAAAGAGGAAATAAATAAAAATGCCGAAGATATTCCTTTGGAAAATAATCTTGAACTCGCAGGTATGAGCCGAAAAGAAAAAAGAGCTGCAAAAAAAGCCCGCATAGCCATGTTTACAAAAGATATGAACAAAAAAGAAAAGATCAGTTACTTCCTATATTATAATAAATGGAAATTTATAGCAGCATTTTTTGTAATGTTATTTATTGTATCAGTCATTAATTTCATAATAAGGAATAATCTTCCTGTTGCATTGTCTTATGCAGTCATTAATAACAACTCCGCAGCAGGACCAAATGAAGCGGTATTTGAAGACTATCTGAAATATTATAACTTCAGTGATATATATCAGATTCGGGCAAACTCTGACTTCTATCTTTCATATGATGAATATGTAAACGATAAAATTAACGAAAATGGCGCTGTATCTTATCAATATTTTCCTATTAGATGTGAAGAAAACTACTATGACATAGTATTTTCAGATCAGGAAGGAATCAATTATTGTCTGGAAACATCTCTTTTGCTGCCTCTTGAAACTGCCCTTCCTGCCGAATTAATTACGGAGATAAATCAAAAATACCCTGACTGTATATGCGGTATCAAAAATGACAGCGGCACACTGACAGGGTATTATATTGATATAAGTGATACAGATTTTGCCAAAAAACTAAATCTTACTTATGAAGATATTTTCATTTGTTTTCCAGGAACTTCCTCAAAAAACGAAGCAAATACTATTAAAATTGTAAAATATATTATGAATTTGGATTATGAAATAAATTAATCCTCTTCTTCTACAGGCATATTCATTATCTGACGTTTTCTTGCAAGTTCATCATTTGCAAGATATTCGTCATATGTTGTCTGCTTATCTATAAGTCCGGTATTGGTAAGTTCCATAATGCGGTTGGCTGTAGTTTGAACGAACTGGTGATCCTGACAGGAGAAAAGTACAACTCCCGGGAATTTTATGAGTCCGTTATTTAAAGCAGTAATCGACTCCATATCAAGATGGTTTGTAGGTTCATCCAATATAAGTACATTTGATCCCATTATCATAAGCTTTGATAAAAGGCATCTTACCTTCTCACCACCTGATAAAACCTTAACTTTTTTAACACCGTCTTCTCCTGCAAAGAGCATTCTTCCAAGGAAACCTCTTACATAGGTTGCATCCTTGTCATCGGAGTATTGGGCAAGCCAGTCGGCAATTACCAAATCATTATCGAATTCCTTGGTGTTATCCTTAGGGAAGTAACCCTGAGATGTGGTAACACCCCATTTGTAGGTACCCTCATCAGGTTCTTCTTCACCGGCAAGTATTTTAAATAAGGTAGTTGTAGCTATGGTGTTTGGTCCGACAAATGCAATCTTGTCATCATGTCCGACTGTAAAGGAAATGTTATCAAGAACTTTTACACCGTCAACTGTCTTGGAAATACTTTCAACCATAAGGACTTCGTTTCCTATTTCTCTCTTTGGTCTGAAATCAATATAAGGATATTTTCTGCTTGAAGGCTTAATCTCATCAAGCTCAATTTTTTCAAGAGCACGTTTTCTTGAGGTTGCCTGCTTTGATTTTGATGCATTGGCAGAGAAACGCTGTATGAACTCTTGTAATTCCTTAATTTTTTCTTCCTTTTTCTTGTTTGCTTCCTTCATCTGCTTTATCATAAGTTGGCTTGACTCATACCAGAAATCATAGTTACCTGCATAAAGCTGGATTTTTGCGTAATCAATATCTGCAATATGTGTACATACTTTATTAAGGAAGTATCTGTCATGGGATACAACAATTACTGTATTGTCAAAATTAATCAAAAATTCTTCAAGCCATGCGATAGCATCCAAATCCAGGTGGTTTGTAGGCTCATCCAATAAAAGAACATCAGGATTACCAAAAAGTGCCTGTGCTAAAAGTACCTTAACCTTAAGGTTACCATCAAGCTCGCTCATCTGCTTATAGTGAATATCCGTCTCTACGCCAAGACCGTTTAAAAGTGTGGCGGCATCTGACTCTGCATTCCATCCATCCATCTCAGCAAATTCAGCTTCAAGCTCCGATGCTCTTACACCATCTTCATCGCTGAAATCTTCTTTGGCATATATAGCATCCTTTTCCTTCATTATTTCATAGAGTCTCTTATTACCCATGATAACTGTGTCCATTACATTATATTCATCATACTTGTAATGATCCTGCTGTAACACAGAGAGTCTCTCTCCGGCATTCATAATAACCTCACCATTTGTAGGCTCAAGTTCTCCGTAAAGAATTTTTAGAAATGTATACTTTCCGGCGCCATTCGCACCTATAAGCCCATAGCAGATTCCTTCGGTAAATTTAATATTAACATCTTCAAACAAGGCTTTTTTACCAAGTCTTAAAGTTACATTATTAGCACTTATCATTTTTAATACCTTCCTATTATTAATAGTTTGCAACAATGTTGAGTATAGCAAGCGTTAGATTTTATGTCAAGAAATATCCAAGCACAATAAAATAATTTTTATATTTACTATTGAATACAATTTATTGACTGTTATAATCCCTTTTAAAAAGATTTGGAGGGATTAACAATGAGCAGCAATATCAATGTTCAAAACAAATTGAAAAAAACATTACTTGAAGAGTATTATGCAAATAATATTTTAGAATGCAAAAAAAACTCTTCAATAACGGTTAATGATTGGTTTTTGCAATGGGTAAATATACTTGACGGGATAAGAAAGCCAAAAACGGTCAACAATTACTCAAATTATTATAACAAAAACATCAGACCTGTTATCGGTAATATGCTTATCTCGGATGTAAAGCCTATGCACTGCAGCAGAGTTCTGCAAAAAATGACTGTTTCATACAAGGAGTCTTCCATAAAACAAATCCGCGTCGCTATGAGCTGCATGTTTCAATATGCTGTTGATAATGATATTATTTCAAAAAATCCTGTTGGTAAATCTGTAGTTATACCAACAAACACGATACTTTCAGACCAGAACAACCGGCACCTTTTTTTGAATAAGGAGGAAATTAATAAGTTTCTTAATTCAGCAAAAGGAACGCCTTATTATCTTCCGTGCAGTCTTGTTCTCGAAACAGGATTAAGAGCCGGTGAATTAATAGGTCTCACCTGGGATGAAGTTGATTTTGAAAAAAATTATATACATGTAAGACACACTATGCAATACGACAAAAGAATCGGGTGGTATTTTTCAACGCCCAAATCAAAACAAAGCACACGTGATATATACATGACACCAAAATGCAAACAAATACTAAATGCCGCTCTCATATCTTATAATTCAAAAAAGAGAAATGCGGATTCAATATTTAAAAATCTTGTATTTACCAGTATCCACGGAACTCCCATAAGAAACAATTCTTATGATATTGGTATCAAAAACATCTGTGAAAAAGCAGATATTCCACATTTTTCAATACATTCTTTGCGACACACCTTTGCCTCAAGATGTATAATTGCCGGCATATCTCCCAAAGTTCTTCAAACTGTAATGGGACATTCGGATATAAGCACAACGATGAACATATACGTTCATATAGACGACACAGTAAGGGAAACAGAAATGAAAAAATTAAGTATGGTTCAGTTTTAAAACCAATTATTTGTACTCTAAATATCTAATAAAGCATCTATTAATTATCTAAAAAATATTTTGATTCTTTTTGTGAAAAAATTCAAAAAAGCAATGGCATTGTCATTAGCACTTGCAATGGGATTATCTCTCGTAGCTTGTGGTAAGGATGACAAGAAGGATGACACTACAGCTCCTGCAACAACAGAGGCAGAAGATAGTGCCACAACAGAGGCAGCAGATAAAGATACTGAGGCATCAGACGGAGATGCAACTGTAGATACTTCAAATGCAGGTGGAATCGCTGCACCTAGCACAGATGGATGGGATAGCTCAAAGAAGATTTATGCTTATTCTTGGGATGATGATTTTGCTAATAAAGTTCAGGTTGTTCTCGATAAGTATCCTGAATACAGCGATTATCTAGAACTCGTTGTATTAGGATGTAAGTCAGAAGAATCACTTGAAAGAATTGATGAGGCATTTGATTCTGATAAGTATCCATCACTTATTCCTGCTGATATAGGTTCTGCAAAGTATTATACAGAGGATGACAGCAAGACTGCTAATCTCTTAGATCTTGGATTTACAGAGGATATGTGGGCTGATAACTATGATTATGCAAAGCAGTTTGCTACTTATAATGGACAGATTAAGGCCGTAACATGGCAGTCAACTGCCGGATCAGTTATCTACAACAGAACCATTGCAAAAGAAGTATTTGGTACTGATGATCCTGATGAGATTCAGAAGCTTATCGGTGACTGGGATTCTTTCTTCGAAGCTGCTGATACTCTTAAGGATGCAGGATACAAGATTGTACATGGTCCAAACGAGATTTATTATGCCGTTATTAATTCACATACACAGCCATGGGTTGTTGTAGCTGATGATGGTTCAGAGAGTCTCAAGTTAGACGACTCAGTAAGCAATTATCTCGAGCTTGCCCACAAATTATATGAAGGTGATTATACCAATAACGGTTCTCACTGGGATAGCGGATGGTATGCTAACATGCAGGATGGCGGAAATGTATTCTGCTACTTCGGATGTCCTTGGTTCGTCGGTGTTATGAGAGGCGGAAATGAAGATTATGGTACAACAGGTGCAACAGATGGTGAATGGGGCGCATGTGTAGGTCCTCAGTCATATTACTGGGGTGGTACATATGTATCAATCGGTAAGGACACTCCTAACCCAGAACTTGCTGCATTTATCGCTTACGAGCTTGCATTTGATCCTGAAGTTGGTGTAAACATCACTAACCAGTACGGTGATGCCGTTGTTAATAAGACAGCTAACGATATGCTTGCAAGCGGAAGTCTTGCAGACGACAATACAGGTGTTGCATTCCTTGGCGGACAGAACCCATATGCAACATGGGCTGCTGCTGCAGAAGGTATAGATCAGTCAGCAGTTACCTATGCAGACAAGAATTATGAGAAGTATATTGACGATGCATTAACAGGATATAACACCGGATTATACTCATCAATAGATGATGCTATAAAGTACATCTATGATAAGTCAAATTCAGAGCTTGGTATTCCTGCAGCAGAATAATTCAAAAAAAATAATTATATCTATATTTTACACGCACCAGTATCAGTTTTTGCTGGTGCGTGTATTGTAAAAAACATTCATGAGAGGAGGTTACACTTTGAACAAAAAGAAATCTGTAGAGCATGGCAAATATGGAATTCTATTTCTTGTTCCTTTTTTTGTAGTGTTCTTAATTTTTCAGCTTTATCCACTTATATACACATTTTATTCTTCTCTTATATACACCCCTCATAATGGTCGTAAATTGGGTGAGCCGGTATTTGGCTTTGGAAATTTTACTCACCATGTATTTGGTGGTAGTGGAGATATATGGAGCGCTCTCGGTGTCACTATAGTAATATGGATATTAAATTTTATCCCTCAGATATTACTTTCACTGCTTCTTGCAGCATGGTTCACTGATATAAAATACTAGTTAAAAGGCAATGGTATATATAAAGTTATTATGTATATGCCAAATATTATAACTGCAGCTACAATCTCAGTTTTGTTTTTCAGTTTATTTGATGTTGACGGACCTATCACAAGACTCATAAGAGGATGGGGTTGGGTTGGAAAAAACGGCCTTCTAAAAAGCGGATGGGGTTCTTTGTTAATTATAGCATTTATTCAATTCTGGATGTGGTATGGCAACACAATGATTGTCCTTTGCGCAGGTATTATGGGAATTAATCCATCACTTTATGAAGCTGCTATGGTTGATGGTGCAACAAGTAAACAGCAGTTCTTTAGAATTACATTACCACTGCTTAAACCAATTTTACAGTATACACTTGTAACATCTGCTATCGGTGGTTTACAGATGTATGATATTCCGGCACTGTTTAATGAGGGCGGCCCCCAGGTATTCGTAGGAGAAAAACTTGTAGACTCAACTACAACCGTTATGATGCTTATCAAAAACTATGCTACTGTCGGTACAGGCAATAAGCAGGATGTAGGACGTGCTGCAGCATATTCAGTAATACTATTTATTGTAACTATGATTATAAGCTTAGTATTCTACAAGCTTACTCAGGATAAAACTAATGACGGAAGGTAGGTGTAATAATGCAAGAACAAGAAATAAAAGGATTCTCATCAGTAAAACTAGTTAGATATATCATATGTATCTTTCTTTGTTTTTTATCTATTTTTCCGTTTTTTATATTGATTATTAACTCAACACTGAACTCATTTGATATTTTGTCAGGTTTAAAGTTAATACCAGGTAAAGAATTTGGCGCAAACTTTCATAAAGTTATGAGTGCAACAGTTGCAACAAGCGGAGTTAATGCATTTACAGCCATGCTCCATTCGTTAATAGTAACTGTACCAACAGCAATACTTCAGATATATTTCGGTTCATTAACAGCTTATGCAGTAACAGCATATAAATTCAAGGGTCGAAATTTTGTATGGGGATTTATTTATGCAATTATGATGATTCCTACTCAGGTTTCTGTTGTCGGATTTATAAAATTATGTAAATTAACAGGCATGTATGAAACATATTTGCCACTTATAATACCAGCAATTGCAGCTCCTACAACTGTATACTTCATGAAACAGTATATGGAAACAGGCCTTTCTCTTGAGATAATTGAAGCGGCAAGAATAGATGGTTCGGGCGAATTTAAAACTTTTAATACTATAGTTCTTCCTTTGCTTAAACCAGCCATGGCAACTCAGGCTATATTCGGATTCGTTGCATCATGGAACAATCTATATATTCCTTCTCTTGTACTTGGAACAGAGAGAAAGAAAATGACAATGCCTATGTATGTAGAAGCCCTTAAAGCAAATGATAAGGAAAGAGATTGGGGACAAATTTACTGTGGTCTGTTTTTAACAGTTTTACCAATATTAGTAATGTATTTCTTCCTATCAAAGTATATTATTGCCGGTGTTGCACTGGGCGGTGTAAAAGAATAGATTAATATTAATTTCATATATTTTATATAAATAAGGTGTGCCCTAACGGTACACCTTATTTATATAAGTTCAAGGAGTTTTTTATGAATGAAATCCCAAAAAACAACTATACAAAAAAGATAAATGAAGAATTATACGATAAAAAGCCTGTCGATAAAAGAAATTTTATACGCAAGGGATTGGATACATTTGGTAATATTTTCGGTCTTAATGTATGCTTTATAATCTTCAGCCTTCCCATCTTTACTATAGGTGCATCATTTACTGCACTTTATTCTATGTGCATAAGAATCCAGGAAGATAAGGAAGAAACTATTTTATCAGGTTATATAACTGAATTTAAAAAGAATTTCAAACAGGCAACGGCAGCTTTTTTTATAATAATCTTATATATTGTTATTATGCTTGGCGAATATATAATGATTAATAATATAAGCGGTGTTATCTCAACCATATACACATATATTCTTATAGTTGAGGCTGTATTATTCTGTCTTGTTGTTCCGTTCGTTTTTCC
>JAFUEG010000106.1 GCA_017464045.1 Lachnospiraceae bacterium | reverse complement strand
TGATCCTCATACTTTTTTCTGATATGTGGATTTTCTGTAGTTATGATTTTTTTAACAGCATTATTAAGTGAGTTATACAGCAAAAGCATTTCAGATGCTAAAGACTTATAGATTTCTATGGCTTTGCTGTTACAGGATGCTTTTTTATACAGGTCTGTTAACGCAGGCTTTACTTTGTAGTCCAGAATATATAAAAACGAAGAATTCTCATAATTATCATTTTCAAAAACCTTATCACATAAATCGAAATAATAATCACATTTATAATCTATCTCTAATGTTTCATAACCATCAAAAAATATTAAAGGAAATGTGAGTTTTCCAAAGTGACTTTCACCCCATGTTTTTACCCATTTTTCAAAACCATTTTCTCTTTTCTTGTGTTCGGAAAATGTATAAAGAATAGTACATATAGAAAATGGTATCAGCACAACACTGAACGCAGCAAAAGCAAAAAATAAATCATTATTAATAAGCTGTTCTATATTTCCAAGGCATACAGCCAACCACGGACTTAGACTAATTAATCCCATCAATGATAATACTATCAAACTCAGCTTTTCATCTTTATCTAATCTGAATTTCATCATTTTGTTTCCTTTTATTCCTGTACCTATATCTCTTATCTTCGCTTATCTTCCTTCGGAAATATGAACTCCGCTCTTTTTGCAGAATAAATATCCTCTCCAAGTGATGAATAACTTCTTCTGTTATTTCTCGCTATCATTATGGCATCTTCTTCCGTCTCGGCAGATATTGTGGTCTTCCATGTGTAAGTCACTTCCCACAGATACAGTTTCTCATCATTATCGTCATCCGGTTCCGGAGTGAGTTCATCTTTCTTTTCTTCGTATATTCCTTTTCCTATCAGCTTTATAAGTTCCGGCATTGCCTGCCCCGGATTGCTATATGTTCCAACAAGACCGGATATATCAGTTTCATTTACATATTTTTCAGTATCCGTTACCCTAACATACTGATGTATCATTGCGGAAAGCTCTTCAGGTGTCATACCCTTTATCTCATGCTTTACGGAAAATCTTCTGAGAAGAGCTTCATCTACGATATCTATCCTGTTCGTTGCAGCTATAAGCGTGACATGGTTAGGCAGTCTGTCAAGTTCCTGCATTATTGCAATCGTTGTTCTTTCAATTTCTCCATCCGGTCCTTTACTGCCACCTGATGACCTCTTAGTGGCTATGCAGTCAACCTCGTCAAGCATGAGTACACATGGAATGGAGTTGCAGAACTCAAATACCTTGTGTATGTTTTTTGCTGTTGATCCCATATAGCTGTCTATCATCGAGACAAAAGATATATAGAAGAACGGTAGATTGAGTCTGTAGGCTATGTATCTGCCAAGTTCTGTCTTTCCTGTGCCGGACTCGCCGTATAGTAACGTTGTATTCTTATATGGAATGCTCCTTAATGACATTTCATCAGCAACAAGCTTCATCTGAAGGACATCATCAATAACCGACTGTTCCGTACCCCTTACATAGTATCTGTCAGCCTTGAAGCCTTCAGGAGATTCGCCAACAAGGATAGTCTGCATATCATGAGGCAGGTTTGACATCATGACACTTGCGTTTCCGATAAGCATCTTCCTGTAGTAATCTACTGCCCAGGCATTCTTCTTGCTTTTGTCTTCTGTAAGTGATGCAAGAGCAGCTTTTCTTGCAGTATGGATATCATTATGTGCTACAGCCTTAATCATCTCCAGATTGTTATTACTCAGTGCCATCTTTTATCTCCTTTTACTCTTATATATCAGATTTTCCTACTATTATTTTCTATCAGCTCCTCCAAAGTAACCGGCATATAACCATAATTAAAACAATGCTTGTATTCCATACAATTTTCTTTTTTTATTTTCTATCCTTTATTCTTGGCTTCTTTGGTAAGATGGATAGTGATCCAATATTTTGGGCTTGTCCTATATGTATATGCTTCCAAAAATGGTACTTTTTCATTTTCAAGATCAAATCTTACATATTTATTTGGAAATAATTCGGTTTCTGTATCGTTCTTTTCAAAATCGTACCTTGATGTAGTGCATAAAACTTTAGAATCATTATCTGTAAATTCATATTTTTGAATAGGTTTTATATGTAGCCTATCAGCAGACCACTTTTTGTCTATATATGTAGCTGCTATTATAAGTGCTATATCTACCATGAATATAAGAAAAAGTATTAACGCTCCATACTTTTGCTCCAAGCCATGAAAACAGACAGTATAAATAATAGACAAAATGGATATCACTACAAATAATATATACAATAATGATGCGATTCTCTTTCTTCTGAGGAGCGTTTCTATAAAGCTCTGTATTTTATTATTGTCTATTCGTACATTTTTTTTGATAGGAATGATCTGTGCCTTTTCTTTTATCGTTACCGGAATAGAATATTCTGTAGCATTATGCATGGCTGTTAGCTCCTTTTGCTGACTCTTTTCTCTTAATATCTGATTATGTTATATAACTGGCTGATGGGGATTCCTCAAGGGTACACATCATTTAAGCAGCTCCCAACCTCTG
>JAFUEG010000105.1 GCA_017464045.1 Lachnospiraceae bacterium | reverse complement strand
ATATCCATACGAGATCTTGTTACTATATTTGAAACACTTGCAGACTATGCAGCAACAAGCAGAGACACGGATATACTTACAGAGTATGTAAGACAAAGCTTAAAACGTGCTATTTCCAATAAATATTTTGGCGATGAAAACATGACAGAGGTTATAACTCTTGATCCTAAGGTTGAACAGATGATTATGGGTTCGATTAAGCAGACTGAACAGGGAGCATATATTTCTCTTGATCCTGCTGTGACGAAAAAGATACTTAATGCTACAGAGGCAGAGATACAAAAGCTTGAGAATAAAGGTCTTAATCCAATCATAATTACGTCACCTATCGTCAGAATGTATTTTAAGAAGATGACAAACGAGTATTTTAGTGACCTTGTTGTGATTTCGTACAACGAGATAGATTCCGATATTGAACTTAAGTCAATAGGAGTGGTAACAATAGATGATAATTAAGAAATACAAAGCAGCAACTGAAAAGGATGCAATACTTATGGCGAGGGAAGACCTTGGTCCTGAGGCTGTTGTGATGAATGTTAAAACTATAAAAAGAAAAGGCATTATGAAGCTATTCAAAAAAAACACAGTTGAGCTTACGGCTGCAATTGATGATAATGTAGCTGAAAAAACCACAAAGGAAAATGGCAATGAAGATGCTCAGAGTGCTATAGAGGAAAAGATTAACAGTATAGCAAAACTTTTAGAACAGCAAATGCTTTCCGGAAATGAAAAAAATAGCGGAGAGGATAAAAAGAAAAGTTCGGATACAAGTGAAATCAAAGGAACAAGATTTGATGCTATTGTTTCTGATACAATTGAACATGAGGAGGCGGCGAAATCTTCCTTTGATGAAAAATCGGCAAATAAAAATACGTACAGAAATAAAGTTATAAATTTGATTTATAATCAGCTTTTGGAAAATGAGGTTAGCAGAAAAATTGCTGATGATATAATCAGTGAGCTTGATACTGAAAATGATAAACTGCCCCTTGATAATATACTTGCAAATGTATATCAAAAAATTGTACTTAAGCTTGGTGAAGTAAAACCTTTGACTGTTGGGGAAAACAAGCCTAAAATTGTTTTTTTTGTAGGAAATACAGGTGTTGGAAAAACAACTACAATGGCTAAGCTTGCATCGAAATTCAAGCTTGAGGAAAAGCGGAGTATAGCTATGCTTTCCATAGATACATATAGAATTGCGGCTATTGAACAGATAAAAACATACGCCAATATTTTAAATACACCTATGGAGGTGGTGTATACTCCTGAAGATTTAAAAAACAATGTAGAAAAATATAATGATTGTGAATTGATTTTTGTTGATACGGCAGGTCATTCACACAAAAACGAAGAACAGAAGAAAAATCTGAAAGAGATGGTTGATGCTGTGTCAGATTATGAAATAGAGGTTTTTCTTGTGGTTAGTGCAGTTGTAAAATATAATGATTTGTTGGATATAGCAAAAACATATGAGAAATTATTTGATTATAAGCTTATTTTTACAAAACTTGACGAGACGAGGGCATCGGGTTCGATTTTGAATCTAAAACTCGATATGAATAAAACGCTTTCTTATGCAACATGGGGGCAAAATGTTCCTGAGGATATAGGAGTGGTTAATCCTCAGATAGTTGCTAAGAGCTTGTTGGGAGGTGCCGGTGATGGATCAGGCTTCTAAACTTAGACAGCTTGTACAGGAAGAAACGAAGCCATCCAATGCCAGAGTTATAGCCGTAACAAGTGGAAAGGGTGGAGTAGGAAAAACAAGTATTTCTGTTAATCTTGCTATAGAACTTTCCGAAAGAGGAAAAAAGGTAGTGATTTTTGATGCTGACTTTGGACTGGCAAATGTAGAAGTTATGCTTGGTATAAGACCAAAATATAATCTCCTTGATTTGATTCATAACAATAAAAATATGGAAGAGATAATAACTACCGGTCCAAAGGGCATAGGTTTTATCTCGGGCGGATCGGGTGTATCAGAACTTGCAACACTTGATAATGACAGTATAAAACTTCTTATATCTGAACTTGTAAGACTGGATAAAATGTATGATGTGGTAATAATTGATACCGGAGCAGGTATAACAGACGCAGTCATGGAATTTGTTATGGTTAGTCCTGAGGTTTTACTTGTTGTAACTCCTGAACCTACATCCATAACTGATGCATATTCTTTGTTAAAAGTTTTGCGAAGAAATGAGAAGTTTAATCCGATATATAAAACAATAAGAGTAATTGCCAACAGGGTGGAAAACGATGCTGAGGGTGACGAGATATTTGCAAAAATTAATGCTGTATCATCTAAATTCCTTAATACAAAGCTCGAATACCTTGGTCCGGTGATACAGGACAAAAATGCTTCAAGAGCCATAATAGAACAGAAACCTGTCGTTATGGCATATCCGACTACTTCTTCTTCAAAGTGTCTGTCTATCCTTGCAGACAAGCTTACAGGAGAAAATGAAGGGGAACGGGAAGAAGGAAACGAAGGAATTGCAAGAATATTTTTTGAGTTTATAAAAACCAGACGAAAGAAAAAACAAAAATAATCAAGGTGGTTTATTGTAAAGCATAATTTATATTATTAATGAAACATGCAGATTATTTTGGGGTGATGAGTTTATGAGTTTATCAATTGGCAATAAAATTGAATTAGTGAAGCTTGATCAAATTATCAGAAATGATGAGATAAAAAAAGTGTACTCAAGTAAAATATGTGATATTATGCCTAAAAATACACTTCAAATTGCCATGCCTATTTATGACGGAAAGATAGTACCCTTAAATGTCGACGACAAATATTCGGCATGCTTTTATACTGATAAGGGTCTGCTTCAGACAAATGTCGTTGTTTCATCAAGATATAGAAGTGGAAATTTATTTTTCCTTGAAGTTGTTATGCTTGGAAAGCTTGAAAAAGTCCAAAGAAGAGAGTTTTACAGATATAAATGTATCATGAACGGAAGGATGAGAAATGTAACTGATGAAGAGTATCAATTGGGCGATGCTTATAATTTATCAGACAAACAGCTTGTATGGAATGATTTAAAGATAATTGATATAAGCGGTGGTGGACTTAAGATAGTATCCAAGATGGATATTGATAAAAACGAAATAGTAAAGATTGAATTTAAGATAGCCATATTTAATGCGATTCACAGTTTTGACATAATGGCAAGAATATTAAGCAGCAATACAATAGCTGGACATACTGGGTTGTATGAACAGAGATTAGAGTTTTTAAAAATCAAACCTGAAGACAGAGATATAATAATAAAATTTATTTTTGAAAGTGAACGACAAAATAGAGCGAAAGAATCGGGATTAAAATAATGAAAAAAATATTGCTGGTAGATGACTCTGCACTTATGAGAAGAGTGTTATCTGCTATAATTAATGAGACAAATGAATATACAGTTGCATATATTGCTAAAAATGGTGCAGAAGGGCTTGAAATGATAGCGGTTCATAAAGATATCGATGCAGTTATCTGTGATGTCAATATGCCGGTTATGACAGGCTTAGAGCTTCTTTCGACATTAAGAAGAAAAAAAATCATGATTCCGCTTATTTTATTAAGTACAAGAGATGAGGCGTCATATACCATAGCAGCTCTTGAACTTGGGGCGGCAGATTTTCTGAAAAAACCTGAAAATATTTATAAGATGGACGACACCGGTTTTTCTGAAAAACTTATAAGCACGTTAAAATCAGCTGACAGGCAAAAGGAAAATGATGAAATTAATTCTGCAGGCGATGGTATTTTAGCTAAACATGAGGCTATCAGAAAAGATGGTAATGTGAATGTTCATGATCACACCGAAAATTCAGTTAACGATAGTTCCGGTGTAAATCATACAAATGCAGCAGTGGTCAAAAATGATAACAAAGCATCCAAGACGGTTAGTGATAAAGCAGAAAATAAATCTGCAATCAATAAAAAGGATGATCATTTTAAAACCGTTAAACCGGGCAGGGGTTCAAATGTTTTGATTGCACTTGTAAGTTCTACCGGAGGTCCTAAAGCTTTAAGAACGGTTATTCCCATGTTGCCTAAGAATATTGCGGCACCTATAGTAATGGTTCAACATATGCCTGCTAATTTCACTACAACACTGGCTGAACGATTAGATGAACTCAGTGACATAGATGTAAGTGAGGTTTGTGGTGGAGAACTTATAAAGAGAGGAAATGTCTATCTTTGTAAGGGTGGAAAACACCTGAAGGTTATTAACAGAAATAATGGGCATTATCTCGAATTGGATGATTCTCCTCCTGTTGTAGGACTTAAACCATGTGGCAATATTATGTATGACAGTCTTGTTGATTCAGGATATGATGAAATCATATGTGTGGTTTTAACAGGAATGGGTGCAGACGGAACAAATGGAATAGTTAATCTTTCCAAACATAAAAAAGTTTACGTAATAGCACAGGATGAGGCATCATCGACTGTATATGGAATGCCGCGTGCCATATATGAAAAGGGTATGTGCGATGTGGTTTGTGATAT
>JAFUEG010000104.1 GCA_017464045.1 Lachnospiraceae bacterium | reverse complement strand
GGTACACAATATTTTTGGGATTGTTGTTTTTCTGCTGCTAACTATCAAGATCCTAAAAATTAAAGTAGGTTTCGGTAAGAAAAATCTTGTTAGAGGTATATTTTGGTATGGGTTAGTAATGTGTATCGCCATTGTAGTGAATCTGATCATAGCTTACCATAAGCCTGAAACTGGCTTTTCTGAAGCATTTCCTTATGTAGTGCTCACCATTTTTACAAATTTATCTATCGGAATTGTTGAAGAAGTTATGTATAGGGGTATGATATTCGGAGTGTTCAGAGAAAGCTTTGGTGAGGATAAGAAAGGAATATATAAATCTGTATTTGCATCAGCTCTTGTATTTGGTGTAGTACATATTGTAAATCTAATAATATATCCAACACTTATTGTAACAACAGTAACACAAGTGATTTATGCCACGAATATCGGAGTATTGCTTGCAGTAATATATTATCGTTCAGATAATCTACTTCCGGGAGTCATTCTCCACGGACTATTGGATTTTGTTTCATCTATATGGATATGTTTTGCAAGTGATATCAATGAATTGTATCATGTAGATAGCACAAGTGATATGAATATTGTTTTTGCACTAGTGGCTATTGGTATGACTTCTCCTTTTTTAATTTCCGGACTTTGGCAGCTCAGAAAGCTATTTAATAAGCGACAGTCAGTCGGTAATGAAGTTTCAGACACTTGAAACGATAGGCATTATAATATGTTTGTCGAAAAGATACTTCATAAAAGAAAGGATTTAATAATGAACAAAAAATTAGTAATTATAATCATAATTCAAGCTTTTGTCGTTACATTTTTACTTGGCACATTATTTGGCATGTCTATACAGAAAAAAAGAGATAATAAGGCTGATGGTAATAATAAGCAAAGTGAAAATACTATTAATGATGAAGTTAAATCTGATAGTTCGGATAATGCCGACACAGATGGAAAAGATAATTCTGATTCGTCTGACAATAATTCTGATTCAGATAATTCAAATAACCAAGACGGCACAAATAGCGCATCCAGCGATGTCTATGTAGAACGTGATGTGGATTACAGTTCAATGGATGTTCCTGAACCTACGACGGATGATTGGCTATATACCGACGGAAGTAAAATACTTGATAAGGACGGCAACGAGGTATGGCTCACCGGTATAAACTGGTTTGGATATAATACCGGAACCAATACCTTTGACGGCCTTTGGGCAAGTGATCTGAATCAATCAATTCAGGAAATAGCCAATCATGGTTTCAATGTTATAAGAGTTCCTATGTCTGCGCAGCTTATAAATCAATGGTCGCATGGTGAATATCCTGATGCAAATTTTAATCAGGCAACCAACGATTATCTTGTAGGAATGGACAGTCTTCAGATATTTGATTATGTAATCGGTCAATGCCGTGCCAACGGACTTAAGCTTATTATAGACATACATAGTGCTGAAACCAATGCGAGCGGACATATAGTAAACCTTTGGTATACGGATAGTGTGTCGGTAGATGATTATTACAGCGCACTTTCATGGATGGCTGAAAGATATAAAAACGATGACACAATCATAGCCTATGATTTAAAAAATGAGCCACATGGTAAGCCTTACGAGGGCGACGGTGCAGCGAAATGGGATAATTCCAAGGATGCAAACAATTGGAAATATGTAGCAGAACAGGCGGCTGAAAGAGTATTTGAAAAAAATCCTAATGTACTTGTACTTGTGGAGGGTATCGAGATATATCCTATGGATATCAAGAAAAACGGAGACTTTTCATCAACGGATGAGAAAGATTACTACTTTAACTGGTGGGGTGGAAATTTAAGAGGTGTAAAGGATAATCCGGATGACCTTGGCAAATATCAGAATAAGCTGGTTTATTCACCGCATGATTACGGTCCGACAGTATATGCACAGCCTTGGTTTGAAGGAGATTATGATTTTGACAGTCTGATGGAGGACTGCTGGCATGATAACTGGTTTTACATAAAGGAAGAAAATATCGCACCGCTTCTTATAGGAGAGTGGGGAGGCTTTATGACAGAGCCGAATATCACATGGATGACCTATATGCGTCAGTTGATAAAGGAAAATCATCTTAATCATACGTTCTGGTGCTTCAATGCCAATTCCGGAGACACCGGCGGAATGGTTCTTGATGACTTTACTACCTGGGATGAAGAAAAGTATGAATTTGTAAAAGAGGTCTTATGGAACGATGGTGAAAAATTCATCGGTCTTGATCATGAAATACCACTTGGTATAAACGGAATCAGCTTGGGAGAGTACTATAAATAAATATAATACATTAATTTATTGTATTAATTAATAATTTGATTTAACTAACTGATAACACTTGAAAAAACAACCCTTTCTGATATATAATATATATTGTTTTTGAAATAATAGCAGGTTGTAAACAACCTTCAAAAAAAAGGAGACACATAAAATGACTAAAAAACCAGTAGTATTAATGATACTTGACGGATACGGCATAAGCGATATCAAGGAAGCTAATGCTGTTGCTATGGCTGATACTCC
>JAFUEG010000103.1 GCA_017464045.1 Lachnospiraceae bacterium | reverse complement strand
GACTGGACGGAAGTATCTTTAAATGTAATCAATAACCGTATATGCAATTTGTTTGTGCATATGGGTATATTAATTTTTAAAAGTTGTACCTTCATCACAACCGGTGTCTTAACTTTATCTATTTTTTGTTTATTTTTTGTCGGGAAAAATATCCCTCTTATATATTTTATTTGATACATCACCTATGGTTTTTCTTAATTTTTCTATTTGTTCTAATACAATATCTGCATAGATCATGTACTTATTATCATTCACATCTTCCAAAGTCTTATCGTCATATTCTGAAACAAATTCATAGACATCCGAATATACAGCCATTATCCTGTCAGCCGTTAATTGAATATCTGCTAAGCCATCTAATATTTCTACAAGTTCCACTTCTTCAAAAGAAATTTTGTCCATATGATGCATCCTCCTTATATAATTTAAAAATAGCAACCAAAGAATTTTGAACCTTTTAAACTTCCCATAATTTTTGCAGTCCTTTTTAAACACAAATCCCTAAACTGCTCATGAGATAACAATGCCTTATATTTATTTGACATATTTATTGTTACTAAACCCTGATTAATAAGCCCATTAAGATAATCCTTTAATTCATCATCGTTAAAATAAAGACCATATTCCTCATTTAATTCCTTATTAATTTCTTCAAAGGAAGCAATGTTATTATGATCCCAAATACATTTAAGGGCTGTCATTTCACATGTCTTCCTATTTTCTTTTTGCATTATTTATCCCCTCCGGTTCTATTATCAAATCAAAAAAGAAACATAACAATTAACTACAAGTGAGATATTCCTCACTTTTTACATATAACCACCATATTTAGAAAACATACTGGGTTTTATCAATCCAAAGTTCCTTTAAATCTTTACTAATCATTATTTTTTCATTTTCGGTATCAGCTTCCATATATCCCTTTATAATAAGACCTTCAATACTTTTTTTAACCACTTCCTCGGTAAAATCGTATTCTTCAATTACATTTTCTTTTAAATCATTTATACTTGCCACATTCCCCATCTTCCATAAGGCATTTAATACATAAAGCTCATATGAATTAATTTCCGGTCTTTTTTTCTTAAATAATCTCATAAAAATAATCCTCCTTATTATGCTGTAACTACATTTTTTAAATCTTCAAGTTGCTTTACAATATCCAAAAGTCTTTCTTTAGTCTTATCTATATTATTTATAAAACTATCTATGGTTATTTTTTCTCCATATGGTATATCAATACCCAAATCTTCCATAACAATATTTATCATATTTTCTGTAGCAACTACCTTTTCTGTAAGTAACAAACTATCCAATTCTTCCTTTGAGTTATATTCTTTATAATATTCTTCTTTCCCATCTGTATCACTTATAAGTCTTAACACCCCTCCTTCATAATCATTTTTTATAATTTCGTAACCTTCATTTTTTATATATTTTAAATAATAATCTGAAAAATCCATCATCCCTTTTCACCTCTCTTTCTTTTATCTTCTGTATGTATTTAATAATGTTTATATAATACTATTTTAATAATATTATATATTTATTTATAAGTTTAGACAACTATTTTTTGTTCAATAAATGCATATAATTATTAATATACTAATAGGAGGGTGTTTCAATGAGTGAACATGGTAAAATAGTATTGCATATAGACGAAATAATTAAAAAATCAGGATTGAGCAAAAACAGAGTATGTCAACGTGCAGAAATCCAACATGCACAACTTAACAAAATGATTAATAACCAAACCTTGCGAATTGATTTAGATGTATTAGCAAGACTATGCGATACACTTGGTTGTGATATTAGCGACATTCTTGAATATAAAAAACCTGAATAAGACTTTAAATAATATTTTCATATGTACAACTTAACAAGGCACTATACTACCTTTTCTGCCTTGTTAATTGTGTTTATCATAAAACATTCTTTTCTATTAATGTATATATTATTAACTGTATACACACTTTTATAATATGATGTGTATACTGTTATCTTTTCTATAGTATTTTATCCATAAAACACATTATAAACTATATAAAATATATCTTAATATATCGACTATAATTAATATAACTTCCACAACACCCATACCATCTTCTTCACGTAAAAATCTTTCAAATTCAGACATAATAAAACCTCCTCTTTTTTTTACAAACCAACAAATGCCGGCAGCATAATTATCACTATAACTACAGCCATCAATGCAATCATGGGAAATAATAGTTTTGTTGATGCTTTTTCCCCTTTCTTTTTTGCATACTCTTTACGTTCCTTCATAGCCTCCTTAACTTCATCAGCCATAATCACCCTCAAATCTTTTGTACCCATCCTAAGATTTTGACTAATGTGACCCATTAATCTGTTGTATTGGGTAAGACCGATTCTTATGCCCAGTTCTTCATATGCACAAGATTCATCATATCCTGATTTTATTTGATTCATGGTATATTCAAGTTCTCTGACAAGAATGCTATCCTCGGAATTTGCTATAATATCATACATGCAATTCCTTATATTCATTCCTGCACCCATTAGAAGGTAGATTCTGTTAACAAAAGACGGATAAATTAATTTCAGCATATTATCCCGGATGCTTTTCTTTTTATCAAGCATGCTGTTAGCTGATACAACCGTAAATACACATACAGCAATACCTAAAAAAGAAAGTTGTTTATATGGATTTTCCCCTGTCTTCCTCAGAGAAATCTTTTTCCCTTCTATTTCGTTCGGGAGTTCAAAACTTGAAGCATTACGGCTATTTGTTTCTATCTGCTCTAATACAACACCAACCGAATCACCTAATTTTTCCGACATTTTGTCCGAAACAAGCATCAGTGTATAACTCTTTTCTGCCTTATATTCGAGATACTCTATTCTTGCCACAAGATTAACTTCAGTTTCACTCCTTAATTCTTCAAAATTTATCTCTCCCGACGGAAGAATATACTCCGGATAATCACTTGACCAGCTAATATCAAATCTTCCTTTTCTGTCAGAAGAAGGAAGAATGAGATTTTCATCTATATGCATTAAATCAGTATTATTTCCCAATATGTCACTACTTAGCTCGATAAATACTTTATTTGCTTCGACTTCAAATTCTTCATATGTATATTCTCTTGGATGAACCAAAAGTTCATATTCAGTCTGTTCATCAGGTTCTCCTATATAAATTCTGGTGACACTAATCCCATCATCATAATCCCCTCTTTGGACGACATTGGAAACCTCATCTCTATTTAATTTTTTTATACAAGTCAAAAGCAGGCAAGCTAAATTTATTACAAAAATAACAACCATACATATTGAAATAATCCTCGTATAATAAAGTCTGCATATCTCATCAAGTCCGGATTCTGAAACAACGTTTATTTTTCGTAAGTCAGTTCGTTTTTTACTAAAATTAATTTTTGGATATAGGAGTTCATAAACATATAGACTCATACTTCCGCGAACATTCTTATATTTACTAAAATGTTTTCTGCTAACCAATGCCAGCATGAAAAATAAAATAATAATAATTAAATTTATAATCTGCATCTTTAAACCTCAATTTTTACAATTTTGTCTATCGCTACTACTGCTGCCATAATAATTACAAGACTTACAGCCATAACTCCCTTTCCAATCAGGGTATAATAAATTACATCCATATAGCCCCTGTTTGTAATACTCATATAAAGTATTATTAAAAAAGGCATTATAATCATTATTTTCCCTTCAAGCTTTTTTGCAGCAATAATTGTCTCTATCTCATCTTCAACCATTTGTTTTTCGCTAATATTATTTGAAGTCTGTCTAATAACCGACACCATATTACCTCCATAAATTTTTGAAACAGTGACCATCTCTGAAAAATCCTTTATATCCTCTACTCCACTCCTTACTGCCATATCCATAATAAGTTCTTCAATTCGATTATTATATTCAAGCCCATGAAGTATGAGTTCTAACTCCTCTATTATGTATTGATATGAAATCCCGTTCTTTTTCAAATCCTGATATGTCTTATAGAAGGCTCTTTCGAGCGAATAACCCGCATTTAGATTCCCTGAGAGAGATATAAGCATATCTTTGAATTCCCTTGAAAGAATTTTCTTTCTCTTTTCGCAGCTATTTTTTATATCTCTTTTCCATATAAAATACCCTGAGGGCATAATAAAGATTACGGATATTGCACTTTTAAAAAACAAATATCCTACAGCGGTACATATGAGTACTATTTTTATTATTTCCCTGACTATCCATGCTTTATCGGGTCTATACGTCCTGTAATCCATCTCCTCGCTCCTTATAAATATCATAGAGTCCGGCACTTACTAGTTTATCAACATTAATAAGGTCATTTACTCTTCTAAGTGAACCTTTTAGTCTCTTTTTGGATTCTCCTGTTTCCACAAATTCATATAATTTATTTATCTCTATTTCACCCATTTTTACCCTTAATACCTCGCTTATCTCAATTACTTTTCTGCTTTTATCACGCATACGTCCAAGATGGATAATTATGTCCACAGCTGATGCAATCTGCAGTCTTACAGCTTCAAGCGGTAAATCCATGCCCATAAGAACCATTGTTTCAAGCCTTGATAACATATCTCTACTCGAATTTGCATGGCCGGTTGACAAAGAGCCATCATGTCCGGTATTCATAGCCTGAAGCATATCAATTGCAGCCGCATCTCTTACTTCTCCAACTATGATACGATCCGGACGCATTCTAAGACTTGTCTTTATCAAATCTCTTATAGTTATCTCATTTTCACCTTCAACATTGGCATTTCTCGCTTCAAGTCTGATAAGATTCGGAACCTCCCTTATTTGAAGCTCAGCTGCATCTTCAATTGTTATTATCCTTTCATCCTTTGGTATATATGCTGACAACGCGTTTAAAAAAGTGGTTTTCCCGGAGCCTGTTCCGCCCGAGATAAAAATATTATATTTTGCCTTAACCAAAAGCTTTAAAAAATCTGATGCTGCCTCATCCAAAGCCCCAAGTTCAACCAGTTTTTTCAATGTCATAGTTTCAGAGGGAAACTTTCGTATGGTTATCACAGGACCATTTAACGCTACAGGATTAAGAACCATATTTACCCTGGAACCATCCTTTAATCTTGCATCAACTATTGGACTTGCTTCATTTATTCTCCTATTACAATCTGCAACTATCTGTTGAACAACTGACTTGAGTTTTTCTTCTGATTCGAAGCATTTAGGAGCTTTTTTTACTCTTCCATTTTTTTCAAGATAAATTTGATCATAACCATTTACCATAATCTCAGTAATGCTCTCATCCTCGATATATTCCGTAAGCACATCCAGCCTTCGAAAAGAATTAAATAGCTCTGTCCTAAGTAAAACCTTCTCTTTTAACGGAAGATAACCTTGCTTATCCTGCTCAAGAATACATCTGTCGATTATTCTTCCTATGTCTTCGTCTGTAGCTTCAACACTAAGATCAAGCTCCGACATAACCATCTTTTTTAATTTTTGCT
>JAFUEG010000102.1 GCA_017464045.1 Lachnospiraceae bacterium | reverse complement strand
GAAAATGAAAGCACCTTGCCAAATACCTTCTCACGCAAATCACGTCCGATTCGTCCTCCTACTATCGCAGAAAAATATGATACAAGTATAACTGCTATTGCAATTAAAAATGCCATGCCTATCATTCTAAAGCACGATGCCCACAGATAATCCTTTTGCTTTTGATCTGTGTCAATGCCCGCCTCCGCTTCTCTTTCTATAGTCCACGCCTTACCCATCGACTTTAGTGTAGAAGTACCTATGGTATCCGACATCTGTTCAAAGGTCTCTCTTGCACTGTCCTGTGCCTTGGTATCCATCATGCCGGCATCATACATAGATTTGTAGATGGTACGCATATCTATTACCTCTGTCGGAACAGCATTACCATCTGAATCCTCAATGTCCTTGGTATAAGAGGTTATATCCATCTGCATTAGCTTTCCTATATCCTCTACCGACATTTCATAAAATGCTTCTTCGGTTATGCCATATGAAAGAAGCCCGTTACATACATCCTCATTACTCCATATCTGCTGCTTAAAGGTATCCACAGCAACCGCTTCCATCTGATAATTTATAACTATAGGAATCAGCAGGTCCTCGTCTAATTCCTCAAGTTTATCCTTATCCTTAACAATTCTCTTATAGACATCTCCGTCTGTCTCATATGAGGCTTCAAACTTTTCCTTCTCCTCACCCGTCATAAAAAGAATTGCATAATCATACTCATCGGCTGTTATCTTCTCAGGCAGGATATGCTCAACACCTTTATTCTGTATACCCGTATCAATGATATCCGAGGTATACTGTGGCAGTGCGAGGTCACCATATGCCTGAGCCAGCAAAAGCACAAAGATAATGATTACAAATCGCCAATACCTGGCTATGTTTTTAAATATCTGCGCCATAATTAAATGTTTCCTTTCATTTAGTATTTGTCACTTTATTATTATATTTTAATATTTATAAAACTTTAATTTTTGATTTTTAAGTTTCTTTTTTTATCGGTTTTCTCTTGTTAATCTCATCAGAAGCCACATCAACCATCTCTGACATAAGCTTTCCAAGCTGTGTCAGTTTTTTTTCACCGACTCTTTGATGAACAGCTTCTATAAAATCAGTCATTACCTTATCTGTCTTTTCATAAAGTTCTCTTCCCTCATCTGTAAGAACCACATAGGTATTTCTTCTGTCACTTGCATCAATCTCTCTTTTTACAAGTCTGTGTTCCTCAAGCCCCTTAATCATTCTTGAAAGCGATGGCATTGACACACATAACACTTTTCCAAGCGATGACATTTTAAGTCCTGATTTACTTTCCTTGTCAGCCATACCGAGATTATGAATTATTATCGCTTCTGCGCGTGATAATTCGGGAATCAGCACCTGTATGTTAAGATGATGAAATCTGTACATGGCTTCCATAAATTCAGCTGTCTTAGGTGTCATTTTATTTTTACTTCAACCTCCTTATTTAACTTTGGTTATATGTTAACATATGTTAACTATTTTTTTGCAAATGTCAAGGAGAAAATCAAAAAATGCATCAAAACACTATATTTTGATGCATTTTATCTTATTATATATTCAATCCATATCTTTTTAGCTCAATTTCCACTGTTGTACTATCCGAATGCCCTGAGTAAAGACTTGTGATATTAGGCAGAGTTAGTATTTCTTCAAAAATACTTTTAATAAGAACTCTTTTATTTCCTCCCGGATACTGATAATTTCCAATACTTCCTTTAAAAATGGTATCTCCCACAAATGCAATATTGTCATTCTCATTATAAAAGACTATTGAATCCGTAGTATGTCCGGGCGTATATACAACCTTAAAGCAAAAATTCGGATTTGATTTCAATGAAATTATTTCTCCGTCATCTAAATATATTACATTTTTTATTAATATAGCAGAACCACATAGGGATGATAAGTTTCTTTCTGCATCAAGCAAATATTCATCCGACATTTTATGTGCATATACAGGAATGTCCAACACATCCCGTATTTCTTCAACCGCTCCCATATGGTCGAAATGTCCATGTGTGAGAAGTATTTTTTCTATTACCCATCCTCTATTATTAATAATTTTAAGAAGTTTTTCTGCCTGTGCACCGGGATCAATTAAAAATCCATGCTTTGTTTTATCATCAATATAAAAGTAACAATTTTCCCAAAAATATCCCTTTACATGAACACATAAAACCATAGTCCTCTCTCCTATAATCTAAATTAAATTCTGCATCCATCCGGACCACAGTTTCCATCACCTGATGTGAATATCGTTGGATTTTTTTCTTCATTTAACACTTTTTGAATTGCTCCTTTCAGGGTTTCTACAGACTGTGCTCCTGATATTCCATATCTTCCTATGGTGAAATACGGAACAGCGTAAACACCATATCTTCCTGCTTCACGTTCATCAAGTAAAACATCATCTTTATATCTATCAGACGAAAGAACCTCTCTTACCTCTTCGTTATCCAATCCACATTCTTCACCTATATTCTGAAGTAAAATTTTGTCTGCCAACTCCCTATTATCAGTAAAATATGCCTTAAAAAGTCTTTCTATGACTTTCTCAGTAAGAGCAGCATCTTTTTTACTCTGTGCAAGTTTTGTCAATCTGTGAGCATCCATTGTATTAGTAAAAAGTGTAGTTGCATATTTAAAATCCAAACCTTCATCAATTCCCATCTGAGATATATGTTCTATTCTTTGACCAGCCATTTCCATAGACAGACCGTATTTCTTAGCAAAACGTGTCTGTGTATCACCTACCGCATGCTCTCCCGCTGTAGGATCAAGCTGAAAACTCTTCATCTCTACTTCTATTTCATCCGATATACCAAAACTTTTAATTGCTTTTTTTAATCGTATTTCTCCAATATAACAATATGGACACGCATAATCTGACCAGTATGTAATTTTCATTATTATTCCTTCTTTCTTATTTTTAATAGAACATGTTCTATTTTATTGCAATTATATCTTTTATGATGTATAATGTCAACAAAAAATTGAACTTGTTCTATTATGGAGGAATATTATGCCCAAAAAAAGCGGAAGACCGGTTAAAGATAACTGCAAAATTGAAAATAAACAACTTATAATTAATACTGCTATAGAACTGATTAAGAAACATGGAGCAGATTATATAACTGTAAGAAACATATGTAATGCTGCTGATATAGGTACAGGAACTTTTTATTATCATTTTAAAAATAAGGATGATTTATTAATTTATTTTCTAAAAGAAAAATGCTTTGATGAATTTAATCTTTCAATTCCAATTGAAAAAATTGATGAAAGAATCAGTGAGCTTTATATGCACCTTATTAACCAATATATGAATCTTGGACAAGATTTTATGAGAAGCTTTTATACAACAGGAAACCGTTCTCTCTCTGCCTATATGGGGGAAGTCGATGGCGAATTTACATCAGGAACAGTCATGCACCGCTGTGAAAAAGAACTGCTTAAAGCTAAAGAAAAAGGTATAATTAATAATAATGCAGACATCCATGAACTCAGTATGGATATCTGCACAATTGTAAAAGGCTGTGTATTTGAATGGTGTCTGACTGATGGCAATATGGATATTAAATCCTCACTTTACAGAATTATTAAAATGTATATGAGTAGTTTTATTTCTTAATGCTAATATCCTCACGTATACGGTAATTGGTAACAGCTGCTATTGTAGCAAGTACAAGATATAACTATCCAATGCAACGCACAATTCATATATTACTTGGCTTTACCTCTTTTACAGATAATATTCAAAAAAGTTTGCAAGCTTCTTATCTTCAAGTAAGCCATATAATCTTAGAAGTGAGCCTGCTGCTCCGGCAGCACCTATGTAAAATCCAAGATAGCTCACGACCTGTTCAGGCTTTGTTCTGTCCCATGCGCCAAACCATGTCCTGCCTGTAAGCTCCGTGGTCGATTCGGATATTAATATATCAGCTGTTTTCTTTGCATAGATTTTGTACAACTCATCCTTTGTAAAATCGTACATCATTACAAAATATTCCAAAGCACCCGGACCTCCGCAACATATACATTTACTGCCCCAGTATCCCCAGGATTTCTTCTCCGGAACACCTGATTTTATGAGTCCGTGAGCAAGCTTATTCATCCATTTAAGATATTCTTCATCTTTTGTCGTCTCATATAATTTTTTAAAGAAAAATGTGGTTCCAATCGGTCCTCCGCACATTCCAAGATATATTTTATTATTATCCGGTCCTTTTTCCGGGTGATCCTGATACGGAAGAACAACCGCCTCATCATCACCAAGCGCAATTCCATCCAGATATGCTGCAACATCCTTTGCAAGCTTCAGGTACTTTTCATCCTTTGTTGCCTCATATAAGACAGCCCACAGATATCCTGTACCTGATGAACCATGAGAAAAGTTTACATGTACTGTTCCCTTCTCACCCTCACCTGCCGCATATACATCATACAAATCATAATATACTCCGCCAGTTTTTGCAGGATGTCCGAAACCTTCTATATATCTTCCACCATCTATGGCAGTCTTTAAATACTTTTCATCACCGGTCTGCTTATATACCTGCAATAGGTATACTATCCCTCCGGCATCTCCGACTATGTCTCTGGTATCGCTCCAATGAACTCCGTTTTCATCTCTTATGGCAGCTTCCACAAATACATCTGCCTGCCTTACGGCAAATTCCCTGTACTTTTCTATACCTGTTTCCTCATAGAGGGCATATACAAACTGTCCTTCACATATAGGTCCTACCTTATAGCTAAATGCCCACCCATACACATGATTCTTATCATTTTTTATTTTCTCCTGCACCTCTTTATAATATGATATGTCGGTTTCATTTGCCAAAATATATTCTGCTGCCGCCTTTGCTTCATCCAGCCATTTTTTATCTCCTGTTGCCTGATAAAGTCTTAAGAAAAAGAATCCGATTCCGCTTGAACCCGCATAAAAATTC
This sequence comes from Lachnospiraceae bacterium, assembly GCA_017464045.1. The sequence continues at coordinate 3,130 of JAFUEG010000102.1, read as the reverse complement.
TTTTTTCCCAATACAAATGTTCCGCCTACTCCATTTTGGTTCTCAGGATATGCTTTCCAGGTTTTTCCTACTTCTTCCTTTACTTCATATTTGGATATCCACTGAGCCGTGTCAAGTGCAGCATTAAGATAATCCTGAGTATCATTTTCCTTAAATAAATATGGTATTAGTTTCGACATAATAATTCCTTTCCAATTAAAACTTGATTTTTCCATATGTATCAATGGGGACGGTTAAATCCGTCCCCAAATATGTCACTATCGAAATCTCCTTATTCGTATTCAAAAAGCTTTGTTATCTCAATTCCTTCTATCTTTGCGTAAGCTGCCAAAAGAGCACTTGCGCTTCCTGCTGCTCCTACATAAAGTCCAAGATGTGCCTCCACATCCCAAGGCTTGAGTCTGGTCCATGCATTGTACCAGCGATAGCCGTCTTCGTCCTTATATGCATCAGATACGGTCTTGTTGGCTGTCTTCTTTGCATATGTAAGGTATTTCTCATCTATATCCGAAGCAGCAAGAAAATGATAAATAACTCCGGCAGAGCCACAGCACAAGCAGTCATTCCAATATCCGCTTGACCTTCTGTCAGGCACTCCTGCATTTATCAAAGCATTGCTGAGCTTCTTAAAGAAATCAAGATATTTCTCATCCTTTGTTACCTTATAAAGCTCGTTTACGGCGATACCATCTCCGGATGGACCGTGACAGTAGCCAAGATAATATACATCATAAGGCTTTTTATCCTCTTCAAAGTAAAGATACGGAACTATCGCTGCATCCTCATCATATATTGCGATTTTTTCAAGGAAGTTAAAGCCTTTTTTAGCCTCTTCGAGATAGAACTCGTCACCTGTTGCCTCATAGTATTTTGTAAAAAGATATACCACTCCGGCAGTACCGTGTGCAAAGTTAGGAACTACTCCTCCCTTTGGAAGAGAGCCAAAGTATTCGCTTGGATCAAAGAGCTTCCAATATGTCGTCTCATTATCATAATTAACACCAAGCTTAAGTATCGAATCCAAGACCTCTTTTGCATAACCTATATACTTACTATCTCCGGTTATATCAGCTATTTTTAACCAGTAAATAACCGCTCCGGCATCACCCATGAAATCATAAAAGCCTTCCCAATGAATTCCGTTTTCATCCTTTGTTCCGGAAGCATAGATATCTTCTGCTATCTTAATCGCATGGTTTTTATATCTTTCATCTTTTGTTTTGTCATATAAGGTCTTAAGAAACAGTCCCTCTCCGGCAGCACCCGAATGCACACCCGGATTTTTGCTGTACTCCTCCTTATATGAAGCCACAAGATAATCTCCGGCTGAAATAGCATCCTTTAGGTAGCTCTCATCACCTGTCACATCATATAGCTGTATGAAAAACATTCCGATTCCCGGCGCACCGGCGTAAAGTGAACGCGCATTTATAAATGACTTCTCAGCTTTATCCGGAACCTTTCCTTCAATCGTACCAAGCTTCCAGTATTTTCCTTCAGGAGTAACTATCTCATTATTTCTTATAAAGTCTGCCACTCTTGTCGCTGCCTGCAAATACTCCTCTGTCTTTACAGGCTTAAACAATTCTATATTCACATTACTCATAATCAATCACTCCATATCCTGCTATTTGTATAAGTTTGTAGACAGATACTTGGTTCCGTCATCAGCCATTATAATTACGATATTCTTTCCTTCATTTTCCGGACGTTTTGCCACCTGTGTTGCTGCCCAAAGTGCTGCAGCGGCTGACTGACCTAAGAATATTCCGTCACTTCTTACAAGTTCCTTGGCTGTTTCATATGCATCCTCAGCCACTACATCGATTATCTCATCTATCTTTGCATTGTATTTATTTATCAAAGGAATGATATAATTACCATTTACTTCAAGTGGAAATACTCCGTCAATGGTATTTCCCGTTTTGTTATTGGCATCAAGTCTTGAGTAAATCCCCGGCTGTACACCTATTATCTGAATGTTCTCATCCTTTTCTTTAAAGAACTTACTTAAACCTGATATGGTTCCTCCTGTTCCGCCAAGCATTACAACAATATCTACCTTGCCATCTGTATCCTCCCAGATTTCAGGACCTGTTGTTTTATAATGTGCTTCGGCATTATTTTCATTACTGCATTGGTCTATGTAGAAGTAATCTCTCTCATCAGCATATTTCTGAACATCTTCTTCAAGTGCTGTTATATTTAATGCACCTGACTCAAGCATCTCCTTAACTCTTGGGCTTATATCTGTAAACCAGTACTGATCAACTCCATAAGCCTTAAATATATCTTCTCTTTCTCTTGAAACGCCCGGCTCCAAAAATGTAACGAACTCATGTCCCTTTGCGTGTCCAAATGCTGCAAGTGCAATACCCGTGTTACCACTTGTATTATCTACTATTGTCTGACCCGGCTTAAGCTTACCTGATTTTTCAGCCTCCTCAATCATATTGAGTGCTGCTCTGTCCTTAACACTTCCCGAAGGATTAAAGTACTCAAGCTTTCCAAGCAATGTAGCCTTTAACTCATGCTTCTTTTCATAATTTGAAAGCTCCACAAGTGGAGTGTGTCCTACAAGCTCCGTAATACTTTTATAAATTTTTCCCATAATCGTTTTCCTCTCTTTCATAGTAGTTTGATATGTTTTCTATGTTTCGCATTATAACCCCATTTTCTGATAAAGTATAATTCTTAAATACTGTCATCATCTATAGGCTGAAGCTATAACCTAAAATATGTCAGGGGCAGGCAGTGTATCATGGGTGCGAGTCTTGTTACATAAATATGACAGATAAAGGAAATCAGGTGGATGTTACAACATTTGACCCGATTTGTATAAAATCAGCAACGAGTACTTGAATTGATTTTGCACGTATAAAACCAATATGTTTGAGCGAAGCGAGTTTATTGGTTTTGTGCAAAATCAAGAAAGTACGAGTGCTCTGATTTTACAAATTGCTGGTTAGTTGTAATATCCACCTGATTTTCCTGTCTGTCTTATGTAACAAGGCTCGCGCCCCTAAAGCACTGACTGCCCCTGACATATTTACATGGTCCAGCCCTGTGATACCAGCTGCTGCTTGGTCATATGGCTGTATATTCCGTCCTTTTCCATAAGCTCGGCGGG
>JAFUEG010000101.1 GCA_017464045.1 Lachnospiraceae bacterium | reverse complement strand
ATGCTAAAGATTTGTAAAGTACTTCCGTTTTACTACTGCACCAAGTCGGCACGTTCCAGTGTAAAACTTGATTTTTCAAGCAGCACATTTATAGTTCCGTTCATAATAGTAATTGCATGTGCGGTGATACTCGGCATATTATCATCCACAGTATTCAAATCAAAAATGAAAGCAGATTTATCATAAATTGTAACACGGGCGTGAGCCTTGTCACATCTAAACTAACGATTTCAGTTAGAATAAAATAAGAAGGTGTATATAAGAGCTAACCATCAATTTGCTAAATCAAAGCGCTCAAATTCTTTATAGGTGCTAAAAATCGAAAACTCGCTACGCTCAAACAGTTCGATTTTTTTAACGCACCTCATAAAGAATTTTTGCTTTTGATTTTACGCAAATCGGGTTAAATGCTCTTATATGCACCTTCTTATTTTTTTAACTTGAAATCGTTCAATATATGATATAAAAAGGTATGTGACAAGGCTCACGCCCATGTCACATTTCTATGTTTTTCAGTATGTTTAAGCTGTCGCTTGATAACATATTGATGTTATTTTTTGTGTAGCTTAGGTTGTTGTAAAGATATGAGCTCATGTAGTCATTATCGTCAGTTGAGCTGTCCGTATCTCCAAGCTTTGCGATTATATCAAGCATATTTTCGTAAAAGCTTATAAGCAGGTCGTATTCGGAGTAGGATAGCAGGCTGTTTAAGCTGTTGCCGGTTCTGTAGTCATATATGTTGGTTGTCTCGGTTTCACCGGTCTTGGCAAGTACAGCGGCAGCTGCAGCTTCAGATGATGAAAGGTTACTGTATGCGTATGGATTAATTGTGCTTGTCTGCGTGTTGCCTGATGCAGATTTATTGCTGTTGCTATCGGAAATTTTCTCTGTATTAGCTGAATTTGCATTGTTCGTTGCACCGGATGAGTTTGCAGCATTAACAGCAGTTGAAGTATTTGATGTGTTTGAAGCATTAGTAACGGACGGAGCACCTGAGGTGTTTACTGTATATGTTAAATCAGGTACATTTTGTGCTATACCCGAATCCATAGTGTTATATATTTTGGCGATATATCCGTTTACACTGGCGAGTGGAGGTATTCCTCCGTATTTTGCTACGGTTCCCGTTCCGGCAGCATAAGCGGCAATCATAAGGGATGTATTGCCGTCATATAAATTGGATAAATAATTTAAAAGCTTTGCACCGCCCATAATGTTTTGGTATGGGTCATAAGCATCTTCAACACCCATAGCCTTTGCGGTACCCGGCATAAGCTGCATGATACCCATAGCTCCGGCGGAAGAGGTTACACCCGGTTGAAAGCGTGATTCATTGTAGGCGATTGCCTTAAGTAAATCCTCGGATATGCCGTAGGTTTCTGATGCTTCTTTAAATATAGCTTCGAGGTTATAGGTCTTTTCGTTAGTATTATAATTAGCATTTTCTTCTTCGAGTATTTTTTCAAATTCGCTGTTTTTAACATCAGATGTCTGTGTAACGTTTGTCTGATTGGTAATTGGAACAGCTTCATTTACATATCCCAAACCTTCTATAAAAAGCATAATATCGCTCCTTTTATCTCAAATAAGTCCATAATTTCTTTCTTATGATTTCATACATCACATCATAACACATTTCTCATATTTTATCTATCGACATTTAACAAGAATATCGTAACTAAAAGGATATATTTGGATAAAATTACTATTGTTAGTTATAACTAACTATGCTATAATTTCAGCCTGTAAAGGTTTATTATTTGGGAGGATGCATATGGATAAAGGGTTTATAGAGTTTAAAAATGTATTTAAAAAGTATGGTAAAGGCGAGGCAGAACAGATAGCTGCAAGAGATGTAAGCTTTACCATAGATAAAGGAGAATTTGTGGTTGTGCTTGGACCTTCAGGTGCGGGTAAGTCAACAGTTCTAAATATACTCGGCGGTATGGACAGCCCTACCGAGGGAGATGTATTTGTTGACGGTGTTAATATCGCCAAGCTTAAGAGAAAGGAACTTTCTGATTATCGTGCGAATTCAGTCGGTTTTATATTCCAGTTTTATAACCTCATACCAAGTCTTACGGCAAAGGAAAATGTTGCACTTACTAAGAGTATTGTAAAGGATGCTCTTGATCCGGTTAAGATGCTTGAGGAAGTCGGACTTTCAGAGCACGTAAATAAGTTCCCTTCACAGATGTCCGGTGGTGAGCAGCAAAGGGTTTCGATTGCAAGAGCTCTTTCCAAGAATCCAAAGCTTATACTCGGAGATGAGCCGACCGGTGCGCTTGATTCGGAGACGGGTGTTATGGTGCTTGATTTGATTCAGCGTATGGCACACGAAAAGGGTAATACGGTTATCTTGGTTACACACAATGCTGACATAGCCCAGTGTGCCGATAAGGTTATCCGTATGAGAAGCGGTAAGATAAGGGAGATTAAGATAAATGAAAATCCTGTTCCTGTTAAGGAGGTTGAGTGGTAATGCTTGTAAAAAAGATGCTACGCGATATTACAAAAAATATCGGACAGTTTATATCGGTTCTCCTTCTTTCAGTGCTTGCTCTCGTTACATTTTCAGCTTTTAAGAGTGAGGCTTCAGGAGGTCTCAGAAGAATGGAAAAACTTGGTGATGAGTTTAGTCGTGCGGATGGCTGGATATACGGAGAAGGCTTTACAGAGGATGAACTTGAGTCTGTTAAAGCACTTTCCGATGTTAAGGATGCCCAGCTAAGAACCGAGCTTTCGGGTGAGACGGTGGAATTCGATCAGGCACAGGTTATTCTTTACCTTGAGGATGAAAATGTGGTCTCAAAGCCTTATCTTGTGGAGGGTAAAGATTTTGATCCAAAGGATAAGGACAGTGTATGGATTAATAAGCAGTTTGCTACTGCCTGGGACATAGAGCTTGGTGACAGCATCGAGATAAACGTGATGGGCTTTAAGATTAAGAAAAAGGTTGCCGGCTTTATCTATTCGTTTGAACATATATACATAAAGGCAGACAAGGACATGGATACGGATTATAAGAATATCGTATATATGTATATGTCTTATGATGCCGTACCGGAGTTTTCCTTTATAAAACCTACTCAGATTATATTTACAACAGATGTCGAAAATGTAAAGAGTCTTGACAGTAAGATTTCGGAAGCACTTGATGGCAACTATTCGGTGCTTATCGATGATGATTCCATATTCGGCATAAAAAGCTATGTAAGCGAGATGAAGCAGCATAATGCCTTTTCATATGTTTTTGCAGGTATATTTGTGGTTGTAAGTATATTTATCATAATGACAACCATGAGAAGAATCATAGAGGCCCAGAGAACCCAGATAGGTACCATGAGTGCTCTCGGTGTAAAGCCATGGAAGATAGCGCTTCATTATTCCTCATACAGCTTTGTGCCTTCGCTTGTCGGTTCATTTATAGGTATATACCTTGGAATGTTTGCGATAAGAAAGCTTATGTTTGTACTTAAAAAGTTTTATACTCTACCGGGCTGGAAGCCTGAATTTTTACCGGAGTTTTATATATGCGCCCTTGTGGTGGTGTTTGCATGTATGCTTTCCTCATACTTAAGCTGCAAAAAGCTCCTTCGTATAGAGCCGGCGGCTGCTTTAAGACCGGCACCGCCAAAGTCGGGTAAAAATACTGTATTTGAAAAGCTTCCGTTTTGGAACAAGCTTAGCTTTACAAGTACATATAACTTAAGAGATATATCCCGTTCAAAGCTTCGTACTGCTATGTGTCTTGTCGGACTTTTCTTTGGAACGGCATTTGCGCTTTCGGCATTTTTCTGTGGCACGACCATGACCAAGATGAAGGAGTGGAGTATGGAAAAGGTATCTGATTATAATTTTCAGATAGCCTTTCAGGGAAATGTTGATGTAAAAGCAGCAGATGAGCTTTCGGACAAATATGACGGTGAGCTTATCATGATGACACAGATTGAGATAGCGAAGAAAAAGGAAGCACCGTCCGATGATCGTGATGCCTGCAGTCTTGTGGTTACCGAAGGTAAGAACCTGTATGGTCTTACGGATAAGGATATTAATCCTATAAGCCTAAAGCCGGGGACTGTAGCACTTACAAGAAAGCTCGCAAAAAAATATGACCTTTCCGAGGGCGATACCGTATATTGGCACGTATATGGTGAAAATACCTGGTATGAGTCCAAGGTGGGTATCATCAATCGTAATTTTAATGTCCAGGGCATAACTATGCTGAGGGAAGATTTTGAGAAGCTTGAAAATGTATCCTATCATCCGAACCAGCTTGTTACCAATATGGAGGTTGATAAGGATGAGGTACTTAAAAATGAGTTTGTAACCTCAGCTTATTCAAAGGAGGAAATGATAGAAAACTTTGACTCCGCATGGGAGGCTATGGATGCACTTATCGCAGTATTTGCTTTATTTGCGGTTATGTTTATCGTAATCGTTTTGTATAATGCGGGAAATCTTTCGTTTAATGAAAGAAAGAGAGAGCTTGCAACACTGCGAGTGCTCGGGCTTTCGGATAAGAAGATTGCAAATCTTATGACTGTACAAAATTTATGGCTTACAATTTTTGGCGTAATTGTCGGTACTCCAATCGGAAAGGCAATGATAACCGCTATGATGGATACCAATGGTGAGCAGTATGATTATGCTATATTTACGAAGCCGATGGATTATATAAAATCATATCTTTTGGTGTTTATAACATCAATTGTAACAAGTCTGTTATTTACGGGAAGAATCAAAAAGCTTGATATGGTAAGTCAATTAAAGGCTAACGAGTAATCTTCGAGCAGAGGGTAAATTATAAAATATAGTAGAATACTGATAAAAAATATAGAGTGCTGATAAATAATAATTGATTTTATCAGCACTTTAATGTATTATATTATATTGGTTGTCATATATTTTTATTATTTGACAAACAATTATATGTGGAGGTAGCACAATATGGTTCAAGCGGTAGTCGGAGCTAATTGGGGCGACGAAGGAAAAGGTAAGATAACTGATATGCTGGCTGAAAATGCTGATATAATCGTCAGATTTCAGGGCGGTGCAAATGCAGGTCATACAATTGTTAATAATTACGGTAAATTTGCACTTCATACATTGCCATCAGGCGTTTTTTATGATCACACAACTAGTATAATAGGAAATGGTGTCGCACTTAATATTCCTGTTTTGTTTAAAGAGATAAAGTCTATAACAGATAAAAATGTACCTATGCCTAAGATACTTGTATCAGACAGGGCACAGATGGTTATGCCTTATCATATTTTATTTGATCAGTATGAGGAGGAGAGACTTGCAGGTAAGTCCTTTGGTTCTACCAAGTCGGGAATAGCTCCTTTTTATTCGGATAAATATGCAAAGGTTGGTTTTCAGGTAAGTGAGCTTTTTGACGAGGCTGCACTTCGTGAAAAGATTGAAAGAGTTATAGTTCAGAAAAATATTCTGCTTGAGCACCTTTATCATAAACCGCTTATAGATGCGGATGAGACATTTAATACTCTTATGGAATATAAGAAGATGGTTGAGCCTTATGTATGTGATGTAT
>JAFUEG010000006.1 GCA_017464045.1 Lachnospiraceae bacterium | reverse complement strand
GGTGAAAACTTCTGGTGCATACTTTATCCTATGATGTGCTATCCGATGGAGGCCGGTGCGGTTGTATCCAAGGAAGACGGTGAAAAGCTGCAAGATATTTTAAATGAAGAAGACTACAAAAAACTATTCATAGACCACGACCTTGATAAAGACGACAAGGTAACCGTCAAATTTAAGCTTCTGGAAGTACTCGGACTATAAACATTTTTATTTAAAAAAAACAACAGTTATGATAAAATAATGGCAGTTATATTTTGAAGGGGAGTTTCAAAGTGTCAGATACATCAAAAAAACACCGAAAAAGAAATAGACTGCCACATACTATCGGATTATCATTTGCTTTGTTTTTGATTGTTATGATAATCGGGTTATATTTTAATGACATTAAACCGCCAAAATTTTTCGGGCTGCAGCCTTATATGAAAACCGAGGCTTATTTTAATGATGGTTCAGTCAAGTATTTTGAAGATGGTGATTTCGGAACTCTTAAAAAAAATGAAAAAATAATTGCCGATATTACTATTCCTGAGGATGTAGATATCCCCTCGGCAGAACTCTATCTTCCTCTTTATAATGCAATTATCAATGTATATTTAGACGGTGAGCTCATCTATGAGGATGAGTATTTTACAGATGGTATATCAAGACATTACGGAAATTATATTTATCAGATTCCTTTGCCTTCCGATTATGCCGGACGAACCATTACTCTTGATATTACTTCAGTTGTGAGCATGCCTTTTTCTGATCTAAAGGACATAGGAATAATTTCGCAAAATGATGCATGGAAGAGAATTATAAATGGAGAAAGCCTGATATTTACACTTTCGATAACTCTTATGATCATGGCAATGATTTGCGTATTTTATTTTTTGGTAAGGAGCTTTTATGCCAAAAAGGTTCAGCTGGGTCTTCCGATTGCTCTTTTTGAACTTTTGATTATTGCGTGGTTTTTCGGAAGCATTCGTATGTTTTATCTTATCATCGGTAATGTTGAATTTTGTTCAAAGGTTGAGTACTACTCTCTTTATCTTGCTCCGCTTCCTCTTGCAGCTTTTATCTACACGGTTATAGATGTTCCGGGTTTTAGAAAATTGATATTTGGTACAAACTGCATGTACCTTTTGTTTTATCTGACAGCTACGGCGATTGAGCTTTCGCCGATTAACAGAAATTACTCTGATATGCTTCCGGCTATGCATCTTTTGTCAGGAATTATAATCTTTGTACTTGTTATAGCATTATTTTTTGGAACTAAAGATAAGAGTAACAGTTACGTATATATTCTAAGGTTTGGTGTTCTTATCTCCATGGTATGCGGCATACTTGAAATTCTAAGATTTAATATTACCAAGTACATCCTTAATCGTTCATGGGTAACTACTCACGGAGTCAGTGCGCTTGCAATTTTGATAATTGCCGTTTCATTGGTTATCTATCTTATATCATTTTCTACGGATGAGTATACTTTAAAGATTGAAAAAGAGCAGCTTATGTTTCTCGCATATCGGGATGCACTTACCAATATGCCAAACCGTGCTTCATGCTACAAGCGTATTGAAGAAATGGAGGAGCAGGGAATAAAGGAATATACAATGGTATTTATCGATATCAATAATCTTAAGACTGCAAATGATGTGTATGGTCATGAAACAGGAGATGCGCTCCTTAAAATGACTGCTAAAAACATAAAAGACATTTTTTCTGAAAACGGATTTTGTGCAAGGTGGGGCGGAGACGAATTTGTAGCATGTGTATTTGATAAAGAAAACAATGCTAAAAGACGCATAGAGGAATTTGAAAAGCGTCTTGCCGACGAAGATAAAGCAGGGACATTTCCGTTTAAGGTATCTGCCGCTTGCGGACACAAATACATAAGCGAGAAAAATTATATGAACCCAATAGAGGCAATCCGTCAGGCAGATGCTATCATGTATGAGAATAAAAAACGAATGAAGATGGCAGAGCAGTAATGCAGACATTGTAGACTGATTAATACAATTATGATAATCCGGTATCAATCGTAAATGGTTGGTGCCGGTTTTTTATGCACACGCCCGCGTAATGATAATTGTCACTTCGCGACACGCGGGCGGCACTGCGAGTCGGGTGCGATTTCATCTTCCCTACTCGATTTTACTAATGTCAGTATAATAAAATATTGTAAGTATAGGGCGCAAAATAATATGATAAAATAATGTTGACAAATAGAAATTAAAGTGATATCATTTTGATATCAACAAAGAGGAGATAATGTGACATGTGGATATACACGTTGTCGCATAATTTAAAATGTGTCAGGGGAAGTCACCTTGTCACATAGGTGTGGAGGAAAATATTATGGAAGAGAAAATTTTAAACAAGGGTAAAAACGGTATGGCAATGCTGATGCTTATCTTGCTGTTATTTTGTGGAGGTATAGCATTAATCGTAGTTGGTGCATTGTATGCACCGGCGCTTATAGCATTGGGCGTTTTGGCATTTGTATTATCTGTGTTCCTTATGCCGGGACTTAAGATACTTAAGCCTCAGGAGGCACTTGTGCTTACACTTTTCGGTAAGTATCTGGGAACCCTTAAAGGTGACGGATTCTTCTTTGTAAATCCGTTTTGTGTTGCTGTAAATCCGGCATCCTCCACTAAGCTTAACCAGAGCGGAGATGTTAAGGATAATGCTACTATTCAAGCTGCTACCACAGCCAGCTTAGAGATAGCCAACAAGAAAATGTCTCTTAAGATTATGACACTTAATAACAACAAGCAGAAGATCAACGACTGTCTCGGTAATCCGATTGAGATAGGAATAGCAGTTACATGGAAGATAGTTGATACTGCAAAGGCTGCATTTAATGTTGATAACTATAAAGAATATCTGTCACTTCAGTGTGATGCCGCACTTAGAAATATTGTAAGGATATATCCTTATGATGTAGCACCAAATGTAGATACAACAGGTGACGGAATTGCAGACGAGGGAAGCTTAAGAGGTTCAAGTGAAACCGTAGCTGCAAGAATTAAGGAAGAAATTCAGAGTAAGGTAACAGAGGCAGTTATTTAGATAATTGAGGCAAGAATCACATACCTTGCATATGCTCCTGAGATAGCAGCGGTTATGCTCCAGAGACAGCAGGCTTCAGCAATTATAGATGCAAGAAAGATGATAGTTGACGGTGCAGTCGGTATGGTTGAGATGGCACTTGACAGACTCAGTGAAAATAATACCGTTGAGCTTGATGAGGAAAGAAAGGCTGCCATGGTTTCCAATCTTTTGGTGGTTCTTTGTGGTAACCATGATGCACAGCCTGTAGTTAATTCGGGAAGCTTGTATTAAATATAAAACATTTCGTGTGAAGATAAAATAAAATCTGAAATATTTTAAATCAGTAATTATAATTTGAAGAATATATGATTGATTTGATTTAGAAGCAGATTTGAAAAAGGAGGTGTGCCGCATGGCGGACAACAAAAAGCAGGTACCGCTTAGACTTTCAGCCAAGCTCTATGATGCCATTGCGGCTTGGGCTGAGGATGACTTCAGATCGGTAAACGGACAGATAGAATATTTGCTTACGGAGTGTGTCAGACAGAGAAAGAAAAACGGCAAATACGTATCCGATGAGTTAGATGTTCCACCGGAGTTGGATATCAAGTGAGCGATAAGCGACGAGAGCGGTCGTGAGATATATCTGTGAAAAGCAAGCTTGACACAGATATATACGCGAGCGTTCGAGTGAATCGGACACCGAGAAATCGGAGCGTTCGAGGTGATATCGTCACTTATGAGAAAGGTTGTGATAATATGCTCAAGAAAAGCTATCTTGGTTTTTGGATTTGGACGATTGTTTATACAGCTTCTGTTATGTGTATGTCATATTTGCCCATACATAATACAGATTTGTTAATACGTATAATATTTAATTACACAAACCTTGCAATTACTGTTCTTACAATTATTATGTTTATAAATGAAAAAATATATTGGTATAATGGCATAAGCTATGAGCAGGCGGCCTCCGCCGGTTCTGACAGACGAAAAGCATATGCATTAAAGCATGTAAAAGTTTTTGGAACAGCCACCTTAATATACTTTATTATTTCATTGATAGCCGGTTTGTTAAATATGAGTTTTTGGGCCGATACTTTAATATACACATTGATAATAATAATTGCGGCAGTTTCCACAATAAAATTTAAATTATAGTGAGCCTTGGTACAGTTAAAGAAAAATTATCACACATAATATATAAGCAGGTCTATATGATAGCATTTAGTCCTGCTTATATATTATGTGTGAAATTGTAGATTAGCTAACTGTGCCAAGGCTCACGCCTGACTCTTACATTTGGTTCAAATTATATCCAAATTATATCCAAACTCGGTTGACATGCTCCGGTTCATACATTATAATCATATTATGATAGCTGATGTTTTTTGTTTTTTGCATGTATGAGGGAGGGAATT
>JAFUEG010000100.1 GCA_017464045.1 Lachnospiraceae bacterium | reverse complement strand
GGAACGGCACAAGCAAACCTTTGCGCAAGCTTTAAGTAAGTTTCATCGGTAAAATCAATAATCTTATCAACAATACCTTCGTAGTCTGAGCCTGCTGATTTTTCAAGCAAAAGAAGCATCGCATCGCGGTTTTCATAAAGTGCCGGTACAAGAAGCTCTGCTAATTCATCATGATCACCGGATTTATGTTCGTAGGTGTTAAAATCCTCAGAAGCCTCCTCACTGTAGTGGGCAGTGAGGATATCCATAACCTTTTTAAGGGGCTCATCTACTATAGCTCCAAAAAGTCCGTTCTTATCTTTAAAGAAGAAATAAATTGCACCGGTAGTAAGTCCCGCATCCGCACTTATCTTGCGGAGAGAAGCTTTATTAAAGCCTTTTTCCATAAATTCCTTTTTTGCAGATTCTATTAATTTTATTCTGTTTTCAGGATTATCGTTCATATAGTTATACCAATTTTTGTTATAGTTTACTTAAATTTCATGATACATAACATTGTTACGTAACGGTGTTATCTTACAGCATAAATTATTTTTTGTCAACAGGAAAATGTTACAATGCATGCCTGTATTCAAGTGGCAGCATGCCATAGTATTCTTTGAAGACCTTGGCAAATCTGCCCTGATTACTGTAGCCGCATATACTTGCGATATCTGATATAGAAAGGCCGCTGTTTTTCTAAAGATCGGACGCTTTTTTAAGCCGTATGCTTCTCATATAATCGGAGACGGTCTTTCCAAACATTGCGGAAAAATAGTTTTTTAAGCTGGTTTCACTAACATTTAGCTTCTTGGATATTTCACGCATGGATATGTGTTTTGAGATATCAAAAGTCAGCATTTCGTATACCTCTTTTGCAAGCTCTGCCTGATTTTTAGTAAGGTAAGAGCTGGTTGCGGGTATAACACTTTTGCTGTTGGTAAGGTGATGAAGTATCTTAAGTATATTTAATTTTATGAGTCCCTTGTCGGGGCTTTTGCTATTGTATAATTCAAGCCAGAGTCTTTGCATACTGATATTGGTTTCAAGTAAAGTGAGCTTTTCCTTGTTATTATACTTATAGGCTAAAGTGTCAAGGTTTATATTGAACTGCTTTATTACATCTCTTGTTTCATCAGTAAACATCTCTTCATATATAAATATCTCAAATCCCAGATAATATCCAGAGGGATAATAAAATTCATCGCGGACTGTGTAGGAGCCGACACTTGTGTAGTTATCTTTGACATATTTATATACATTTTCTGAAATCTTAAATTCACATCTTCCTGAAATACAGTAGTTAATCAGGAAGATTTTTTTATCTGATAAAAAATCATTCATAGGTATATTTTTGGCATGAACATCATTTAGACAAACATATATACCGGGAAGAAAAGGATAGAAGGTATTGTCGACATATCCGTCTTCAAATTCGTTGTGAAGAGTGATTATATCGTCATATACCAAAGGAAAATCAGTGTAAAATTTATGTGAAAAATCGTCCTTTTTCATATGTGTTTAGTCTCCTTATACATATAAAATATTAGCATTTTATTTTATCGAAAACAAGTGCTAAAATGTCCTTTTTTGTCAAAATGGCATAGAAAGTTAGGAAAGACTAACATATAATACCCTTTGTTTGTAAAGCCCTGTTTAGTTTAAATGATGATTGGCAGGTAATAAATACCAAGCTCATTTATCTATGAGTTTTGACAGGGTTAATTAAGAGGATAGGAGACAAGGATTATGAATTTAACTGAACTTAAGAAAGGTGAGAGAGCCATGATAGTGCAGATAGATGGTGACAGAAGATATCTTTCAAGAGTTACATCTATAGGCTTAAATGTCGGATGTAAGGTTGAGATGCTTCAAAATGTAAAAAAGAAGCCACTGCTTATCTATGGCAGAGATACCATGATTGCTTTAAATCGTGAGGAATCAGAGAGAATTAAGGTGGAGGTCAGTGCATAATGGATAACAAAAAAATTGCTTTACTTGGACAGCCTAACTCCGGTAAATCCACAGTTTTCAATTCTTTAACAGGTATGCATCAGCATGTCGGAAACTGGCCGGGTAAGACGGTTGAGAAAAAAGAAGGTACATTTACACATAATGATGTTACATATCAGGTGGCAGACCTGCCGGGCTCATATTCGCTTTCGGCAAATTCGGACGAGGAGATTGTTACAAGAGATTATATTGCAAAAAATGACTTGGATCTTGTATGTCTTTTGGCGGATGCTTCACAGCTTGAAAGAAGTATGTATATGTTGGCAGATTATGCAGGTATAGGTACTCCGGTTATGCTGGTTTTGACTATGATGGATGTGGCTGAAAGTAAGGGTAAGAGGATTGATACCAAAAAGCTTTCCGATAAGCTTGGAATAGAAGTGTGCAGTATAGTTGCATATGATAAAAAGAGCTATGACTCATTTTTCAAAAGTATGGAAAAGGCAATAAAGTCAGGAAAGACTTTAAATGCCGATGCACTTTACGATATAGTAAGACAGGGCGAGGGTGCAAAAGAATTTGAGAAATATATGGAGACGGCTTCGGTTATAGCAAGCGAAAGACGTTCTAAAGAATGGCTTGCCATGAAGCTTCTGGAAGAGGATGAGGCTATAATAAGAGAGCTTGCCATAAAGGGTAAAAAGGATATAGAAACAAACTCTAAGGGTGCGTTATATACAAGTGATGCAAGATTTAAGTGGATAGAGGGGCTGCTTGATGAGGTTGTTACAGATGCTAAAAAGCCGTCTGAATTACTTACAAAGTTTGACAGAGCTGCCATCGGTCCAAGAAGTGGTAAATGGGTTGCGTTTGGCATGATGATTCTTGCACTTGCAGGTGCAATGATTGTTGCGGCGCCTATTATGGGACTTGGAGGTGCACTTCCAAGCATACTCAATCCGGCGGCAGATGCGCTGCTTGGTAAAATGGGTGTTTCAGATTCGATAATTCATTTTATTAAGGCTACGCTTATAACCTCTCTTGGATGGGTTGTTGCCATGGTTGGCTTTATATTTGCCATGAACTTTGTCTTCGGAATTCTTGAAGAGGTTGGATATATGGCAAGGGTTTCCTACGTGTTTGACCGTTCGATGGGCAAAATCGGACTTCAGGGTAAGGCACTTATGCCTATGATTATGGGCTTTGGTTGTACTATGGGTAGTACTTCGGGTGCCAGAGTTATCGACTCCTATGGTCAAAAGATTATGACTATAGCGGTTGCATGGGCGGTGCCTTGTGGTGCAACCTTTGTGGTTATACCGACACTTGCCAATGCATTTTTCGGAACAGGCGGCGGTATGCTGGTTATGCTGCTCATATTCCTTATCATGCTTTTACATATTATTGTAACTGCCAAGGTGTTTGGCAAAAAGCTTAATCCTGTGGACAAAAGAACCGGTATCGTGATGGAGCTTCCGCCGTATCATAAGCCAAGATGGGGCTTTATATTTAAGAATTCACTTATGCGTATGTGGGATGTATTTAAGAAGGCATTTAGTATAGAGCTTATTGTATGTATCATTTTCTTCTTCTTAAGCTACTCAAAGAGTGGTATAGAAGGAAGTATACTCTATAAAATCGGAACCTTTATAGAGCCGGTTTCAACTTATATAGGGCTTAAGTGGCAGACCTTTATGTCCTTCTTTGCAGCTATGGTTTCAAAGGAAGCGGTGCTGGGTGTTCTTTCAGCTATATTTGCGAACAGCGGAAGCGTTGTAGATACAACTACGGGACTTGCAGCAACCTCTGACAATATTGCGCAAATTGTTGCGGCAGCCATACCGCAGGCGGAGGCTCTCGCGTTTATCATTGCTGTTACATTTAACATACCTTGTTTGCAGGCGGTTGTTTCAACGTACAATGAAACTCACTCTTTAAAATGGACAGCCAAGATAGGTCTTTATTACATATTGACGGCGCTTCTTTTAGCAGCGGTTGTTTATCATATAGCCGTGCTGGTTTTATAAATGTTTTTCAGGTATAAAAAGATGTATTTGATTTTATAACTATGGAGTGGTGTTATGGACGAATTACTTTCACTCATGCTTGACTCAGAGCAGATAACCATGCCGGAGCTTGCGGAAAAACTACATATGTCGGTGGCTCTTATCAATGCAAGACTTGAAAGATATGAGCAGCTTGGCTATGTGAAACGTGTTGTTGAAAAAAGTCAGGGAGGCTGCTCGGGGACTTGTGGAAGCTGTAAGGGCTGCGGTACACATAAATTGGAGTTTAAGCCTTCTGTTTATTGGGTAAAAGGAGAAAAGCTTTAGATGAATGCTGCAAATGTAATAACTGTAATTGCGGTTTTGCTTTTGGTTTTAATTATCAGCTTTCCGCTTATTAAGAAAATGAAATCCGGTGAGACCTGCTGCGGTACCAAAAAGGTTAAGGTCAGGCATAAAAAACTCAAAAATCCTGTCGGCAGCTATAAGCTTAATATAGATGGCATGCACTGTCAAAATTGTGTTAAGCGTATCACTGAAGCCGTAAATAATATAGACGGGCTTTCCTGTCGCGTAAGCCTTGAGAAAAAAGAGGCGGTCATTTCTTATGAGGAAAAACCTATGACGGATGACGTGATAAAGCTGCTTGGAGAGATGGATTTTCTGGCTGAAAAAGAATAAAAAGATAGTAAAGAATATATGTGACAAGGTTTATGTCCGTGACACAAACGTGACAAGGCCTTGTCACATTTTTATTTTATGCACACGCCCGCATAATGAAAATTGTCACTTCGTGACACGCGGGCGGCGCGGCGAGTAGGGTGCGATTTCATCTTCCCTACTCGATTAGGAAAGTTCTCCTATAAAGTAAAGACGTTCCGTTAAGGATATGATAAAATATTATGGTAAGTAAAATAAAGTTATGGTAAAATATTTTATGGTATTTTTTTGCTTTGACATATGAGATTTAGCTGTGGGGGATGGTTAAATGTTTAGTTAAAGTTTTGTTTTAAATGAAGAAACTATAGGGGAAAATAATATCGGGGTGATAATATGTTAAAGGATTTTACAGGAGAATATAAATCAAAGC
>JAFUEG010000099.1 GCA_017464045.1 Lachnospiraceae bacterium | reverse complement strand
CGTCTCAAAATATCTTAAATACCCTTCCTTTTCCGTCTTATCCGAAAAATATTCCGGATAATAAGGATCAAGCATATCCACCACATGAATACTTGAAATAAAAAAATCATACTCGGGATGTTCATCAACAAATGCCTGACACTTATCCTTTGATTCATGCGTAAGACCGAGCTCAACGCCTATTCTTAAATCAAAATCCGGTGCCAGATTATCCCTTAATTCACTCATATATTTGTACTATGCCTCATGATCCAGCTGAAAATCCATCTCCGGCTCATCTTCTCTGACCGGAAAATCTATGTCATAGTGGTCTGTTATACATATTGAGCTTAATCCATTTTCTCTTGCATTTTTAATATTATCCATCATATCTGCACTTGAGTCAGATGAAAATGATGAATGCAGGTGATAATCCGGAAAAATCATACCGCACCTCCGTTACTAATCCTTTATGCCGGTTATTAAATATTTTTTAAACTACTGTTCTTTATATAGTCCTCGTATGCAGGTGACATGCTTCTTAGCTTATTTACAACAGCCTTGACATTATCAACGACATAATCCACATCTTCCTTTGTATTTTCATAACCAAGAGTTAATCTAAGCGATCCCTTTGCGACCTCTTTAGGTAATCCAAGTGCCATTAGCACATGTGAGGGATCAAGTGAGCCTGATGTACAGGCAGAACCGCTCGAAGCACATATTCCTTCCATGTCAAGCATGATAAGAATTGACTCTCCTTCAGTAAATTGGAAGCAAAAATTCGCATTATTGGGAAGTCTTTTGGTCCTGTGTCCGTTCAATCTGACATAAGGAATTTCCATAAGAATTCTATCTATAAGATAATCTCTTAAGGATGTCTCACGATTGATTCTTTCTTCCAAAGATGAATTTGCAATCTCACATGCTTTACCGAGTCCTGCTATACCCGGTACATTTTCCGTGCCTGCTCTTTTACCCCGTTCCTGCTGTCCGCCATGGATGAGATTGTCAAGCTTTATACCCTTTCTCACATATAAAAAGCCTGTGCCTTTGGGACCATTAAGCTTGTGACCGCTGGCACTTAGCATATCAATATTTAACTCATTTACATCGATAGGAAGCTGCCCGTACGCCTGAACCGCATCTGTATGAAATGCGATATTATTAGCCCTTGCTATCTCGCCTATTTCCTTTATAGGCTGAAGTGTTCCGATTTCATTGTTTGCAAACATTACAGATATAAGAATGGTATCGGGACGAATGGCCTTCTTTAAATCCTCTAATCTTATGATTCCGTTTTCATCAACACCAAGATAAGTTATCTCAAATCCATTATCCGACAAAAACTCCGCGGTATGAAGAATGGCATGGTGTTCAATTTTGGTTGTTATAATATGTCTGCCTTTGTCCTTATGTGAAAGCGCATATCCCTTTAAGGCCCAATTATCCGATTCAGAACCTCCGGCAGTAAAATATATCTCGCTATAATCGGCATTAAGTGTCTTAGCAATTGTTCTTCTTGCATTGCTGACCACTTCCCTGTTATCGGAAGCAAATTTGTAAACACTCGAGGGATTGCCAAATTTATCGGTAAAATATGGAATCATAACCTCTGCGACGTCAGGATGAACCGCTGTGGTTGCCGCATGATCCATATATACAAACCTCTTATCCTCCATATCATTTTCCTCAGTCAAAATCATAAACTTAATCTTATAACTATCATATTCATAAGTAATACAGTGTGACACAGGGACAGGCACTATGTAAAATTCAATTATATACGATTGCGATTTTTGACAATCCCATAAGCAGACCGTTTTTTAACGTCGGTACTTAGCGAGGTTTTATCGAGCTTAGTACCGCTACGTTAAAAGCCGAGTGAGAACGTGTCTGCGTTGGGATTAGTCAAAAAAACAATCAAAAAACAAAACGTACATAGTGCCTGTCCCTATATCTTATTTGGACAGTGCTTCTTTGAGCGTTCGCCATCCGAGGACAGCACATTTGACACGAGCAGGCATATGAGAGATATCCTGAAGTGCCGAAGCTTCCTCAAGACTTTCTATCTCTTCCTCACTTGCTTCACCCTTTATCATTTTTACAAAAGTGTCCGCAAGTGCGATAGCTTCATCCTTATTTTTTCCAATTACCATGCCAAGCATAATATCCGCAGAGGCCTGAGATATAGCGCATCCATCTCCTATAAATGCACCGTCAGTTATGGTGTCTCCATCCATCTTAAGCTTAAGCCAGACGTCATCACCACAGCTTGGATTTACACCTTCAAGCACAATATCCGCATCCTCAAGATCAAATTTGAACTCAGGATGTATATTATGCTCCGTCAGTATTTCATTGTAAAAGCTTCTATTTTCCATATCCCATACGCTCCCTGATAGTTGCTATGCTCTCTAAAAATCTATCTATTTCATCCTCTGTGTTATAAAACATCAGACTTGCTCTTGCAGTTGAATTTACTCCAAGGTATTGTAAAAGCGGTTGTGCGCAGTGATGTCCTGCACGAACTGCTATGCTGTCTGCTATAAGCACCTCACTTACATCATGCGGATGCACGTCGTCAACCTTAAATGTAAGAATTCCGGTATGATTTTCGGCTTTATCGGAACCGTATACTGTTATACGAGGTATCTTAACAAGTCCGTCAAAAGCACGTTTTGTAAGCATAAGCTCACGCTCCTGCATATATTCATAACCGATTCTTTTCATAAATGTAATAGCCGCATCAAGTCCTGCTGCACCTGCTGCATTTACGGTTCCTGCTTCGAATTTGTGAGGAAGCTCGGCATATACCGCATCATAACGTGATACAGAATCTATCATTTCTCCTCCTGTTAAAAACGGAGGCATCTTATCAAGTAGATTTTCCTTTCCGTAAAGCACGCCTATTCCCATAGGACCAAACATCTTATGTCCCGAAAATGCAAAGAAATCAACATCCATATCCTTAACATCTATCTTCATATGAGGTGTTGACTGGGCACCGTCCACCACGATAACCGCACCCTTTTCATGTGCGAGTTTTGCTATCTCCTTAACAGGATTTTCATATCCAAGAACATTTGAAACATGAGTTATGGCAACTATCTTTGTTTTCTCGGTTATAAGTTCCTTTACCTTTTCAAGATCAACACTTCCATCGCTCTCACACTCTATAAACTTAAGTGTTGCACCCTTTTTTCTTGTTACCATCTGCCATGGAAGGAGGTTACTGTGATGTTCCATTATGGATACAAGCACCTCATCGCCTTCATTTACATTGGTAAGTCCGTAGCTGTAAGCAACAAGGTTAATACTTTCAGAGGTATTTCTTGTAAATATAATCTCCGAAGCAGACGATGCACTTATAAAGTCTCGTACACTTTTTCTGGCATTTTCATATATATCCGTTGCCTCAACACTTAAAGGATATGAGCCTCGAAGCGGATTGGCGTTGTGCTTTTCATAAAGCTCCATCTCGGCATCTATAACACACTTTGGTCTGTGTGACGTTGCCGCATTATCAAGATACGCAAACGGAAGAACCTCACCAGATTTCATATTTTCAAATATCGGAAATTCTTTTCTAATCTCATTTATATCAGGCATCATAATGTACCTCCTGTTAATTCATTTTAATATATCAAAAATATCAGATGCTTATATCAAGTAATATTAATCCTCGCTAAGAACATCATTTAAATTTATTCTCATAAAACAAAGATATCAGCTTCTTGTATCAAATGATATCATTCCTCGCCAAGTACATCCTGCAGTGTATTTTCTATGATATCATTTACCTTTTCATTTTCAATTAAACCGGTCAATCTCTCTACGGAAGCTCTTGCCATAATATTTTCGGCTTTTTCCTTATCTATGCCTCTTGACTCAAAGTAAAACAATGTCTCTTCATCAAGCT
>JAFUEG010000098.1 GCA_017464045.1 Lachnospiraceae bacterium | reverse complement strand
TGATATCTCATATCCTTTTCCTCCCACTTAAACTGTGGCATGGGTACCTTGGAATAAATTGAAAATGCTATACAAAAAGCTTTTATTATCTCCATCTCTTTATCCTTTTAACCAATTCTACTTTATCCTTAACGGAATACCTGCAACTACCTCCCAGACCTCATCGGAAAAATCAGATAAAAATAAATTTATATCTCCTAAGAGCTTTATATATACCATAGTCTCATCTTCATATCTAATACCATCTTCAAATACATTATTTGAAACTATAACCAAATTTTTGCAGAAATCCTTCAAATAAATTATATCTTTTTTTATTTTTTCAAAAACTTTTTTAAATTTAACAAATCTCTTTTCTTCATCTATTGTTTTGTCATCTGAATAATTATAACTTACTTTATCAGAAAACAATTCATTTGCTGCAAGGTTAGACATACACTCAAGAAGAATATCCGAATCAGCGTCCTTTATCTCAGACAGAACTTCAAGAATATCCTTTGGTTGTTCAATGGTGATAAAATTCTTGTCTTTACGCTGCCTTTTATGACGCTTCACACGTTCTCTGTCCTCTTCATCATAAACCTTCATAGTAGCCAGATAATAAATACCGGCTTTGCTGTTATTTAATTCAGTTATCTTTTTTTCGGCAAATGCAGACTTACCGCTTCCGCTTCCGCCATAAACCAAAATAATCATACAAATCTCTTATAAGCCTCTATATTTATATCTTTAAAGGTTGTCTGTTCGTTATAAAGTGAAAGTGCCATATCAAGCAGCGAATACATCATAACCGCACCTGTACCCTCACCAAGTGCAAGCTCTCCATATATCACCGGCTTAAGTTTAAGCTCTTCAAAAATAAATTTCATAGCCGGTTCCTTGCCCATATGTGAAGCAAATATATATTTATTAATTTCAGGAAAAAGTCTGACTGCATCAAGTGCTGCGACTGCACTTATTACACCATCAAGAACAACAGGTATATGATAAACCGCTCCACCGATTATGACTCCCACAAGACCTGCTATATCAAGACCACCGACTATCTGAAGTATTGTAAGTGCATCTGTATCAGGTTTTAAAAGTTGATAATTATTTAAAGCATCATTAATCACTTTTTTCTTCTTTTCTAAGCCATCATCACTTAGTCCTGCGCCACGTCCGACAAGCTCCTTTTCATCACATTTAAGAAGTGCCGCGGCAACAGCACTGCTTGTGGTGGTGTTACCGATTCCCATCTCGCCTGTTCCGATTACAGCATATTCCTCATGCTTTAAGTCCGCTACAATATCCATGCCTGTTTGTATTGCTAGATACATTTCCTCTTTTGTCATGGCCGGCTCTTTGGCAAAATTCCGAGTACCCATCGAAACCTTCCTGTCAAGCACACCGGATATCTTTTCATCCGACTTTATACCTATATCAACAGGTATAATTTTTGTATTATTAACTGCTGCCATCCTGCATACCGATGATTTATTTTCTCCCATAGCCCTGGCAACGGCCAAAGTCACCTCACATCCGCTCTGACTTACGCCTTCTTCAACCACACCGTTATCCGCACACATAACGATAATTGCTTTTTTACCAAGATTTAATTTATCTGTTTTTAATATGCTTCCCATCCTTGCCGTTATATCTTCAAATACACCGAGACTGTCAAGCGGCTTGGCTGCATTATCCCAGCATTTTTTTACAGCAGTATAATATGTACTGTCAGGCAAGGTAATATTATATTTTCCGGTTAAAACATCCTCAAATAAATATTTATTCATATTTCTAAATTCCCAGTTCATCATGAAAATACTTTAATGTAGAAAAAGAGTATCTTCTCTCAAATTCCCTAATATGTGTATTTTTTTCATTTTTTACATATGCAACATAATCTTCTACATATTCTAATGCTTCTTTCTTTATTATTTCAAAAAACTTAATAGTTTCTTTAAACTCATCTTTATCTATTATAGCAGTTTTCTCATCTAAATACTTTGTGTTTTTTTTCTAATATTTCCTTATGCGGCGGATTAGGATAAGCATTATAGAAATCATTTGTTAATTTTAATATTTGATAATCATTTTCCGGTAACGACATATAAACACCCCACAATATAAAAGAGAGGCATAAATGCCTCTCCATAATATCTTCATCACTCGGTCATTTTTTATTTTACCGTCCTGTCGGAACCGTCACAGGACTCATCGCTCGGTCATTTTTTATTTTACCGTCCTGTCAGAACCGTCACAGGACTCATCAGATGAAGAAGAACATTTCTGCTCTTAATTTTATTATATACTGTTTTATAAAAAAAACAACCATTTTTTTATTATTTTAACTACATTTTTAATATTTTTAACCATCAATCAACAACTATGCCTTCAAATCCTTTTTGGTATACTTCGCATAAGCTAAAACAATTCCAACAACCATAAATACCATACCGATTAAAAGGTACGTAACATTAATTGACTTATCGTTTATTATGTCCGAACCGTCCGTGTAACCGTAAGGTGTAATATACTTCAAAAAATCAGCCTTATCGGATATGTTTGCAATCAGATTAAGAAAATAAAATGCAGCCGTTATTCCGATTCCTATACCTATCCCGGAACTGCTTATAAATGCAGAGATTCCAAAGCATATTCCG
>JAFUEG010000097.1 GCA_017464045.1 Lachnospiraceae bacterium | reverse complement strand
TCGAAATTAATCTATGGTAAAATGATTTTAGGATCCTTTTTGTCAGGCTTATATAAAACAATTTTTTTACCTATAACACAAACGACCTGACTATGGGTCCTTTCTGCAACCGCACTAGCTATAGCTCTTGGGTCATCAATGCAGTTTTTCAATACACCTACTTTAATAAGTTCTCTATTATTAAAAGCTTCATCTATGGCATTGGTAACCTCCGGTGTTAAACTTGATTTGCCAACGTTTATAACAGGGTCTATATTCATTGCAAGACCTTTTAGATAAGCTCTTTGTTTGCTTGTCATGATAATCCTCCGTTTATAACATATAAAATAATTATATATATCAAATAATTACATATAATAATCTGCTCGTATTAATTTACTCGTATTAATTTACTTATAATGATCAAATTCCAGTCCATATAATCTGACTGTATCTCCTTCGTTTATTTCCAGTTCTTCAAGCTTTTCAAGAATCCCGTTATCCTTAAGGAAGTTCTGGAAAAATGCAAATCCCTTTTCGGATTCAAGATTGGTATATCCAAGCATTCTTTCTATACGTGGTCCTTCCACACGATAAACTCCTTCTTCATCCTTCCATACTTCAAACGGAAGCTCAGGATTATCAGGAAAATCTATCTCCATCTCCGGTTCAAATTCAACAACATCAACCTCAGATTTTTTAACCAGCTCGTTAACATACCAAAGAAGCTCATTTAAGCCCTTACCGGAAACTGCTGATATAGGAAATACCTTTATACCCTTAGGCTCATACTCCTCCTTCAGCATTGCTATAACAGTTTCATAATCGTCACCAAACAGTGCATCGCATTTATTGGCAGCAATTACCTGAGGTCTGTTTGGAAGGTCTTTATTGTAGGTTGATAATTCATTGTTTATTGTTTCTATATCTACTATAGGATCTCTTCCTTCGGTTGATGCTGCATCAACCATATGAATCAAAACCTTGGTTCTTTCGATATGACGTAAAAACTCAAAGCCAAGGCCGACTCCTTCAGATGCACCCTCAATTATACCCGGAATATCAGCTATAACAAAACCATTATTATCATCCAAATCAACCACTCCAAGATTAGGATTCAAGGTTGTAAAATGATAATTGGCAATCTTTGGCTTTGCATTTGTAACTCTAGATAAAAATGTGGATTTACCGACATTTGGAAAGCCTACAAGTCCTACGTCTGCTATCACTTTTAACTCAAGTGTTACCCACATTTCCCTTGCGGATTGTCCTGGCTGTGCATATTTAGGTGCCTGCATTACAGAAGTTACATAATGGCGGTTGCCTTTTCCACCTCTGCCGCCTTTTAATAAAACTACAGGATCGGTTTTGTTAGACATATCAAGTATAACCTTGCCTGTTTCAGCATCTTTTATAACAGTTCCGGCAGGAACCTTAAGTATAACATCCTCACCGTCGGCACCATGACAGTTTTTCTTTCCGCCTTCTTCTCCATCCTGTGCCTTATATTTTCTAATATGTCTGAAATCCGTAAGTGTATTTAATCCGGGGTCAACAACAAAGACAACATCACCGCCTTTACCGCCGTCTCCGCCGTCCGGTCCGCCGTTAGGCACATAAAGCTCACGACGGAAGGAAACGTGACCATCTCCGCCCTTGCCGGATTTTATAAATATTTTTGCTCTGTCAGCGAACATATAAACCTCCGTTTAATCAAGTAGGGAAAATAAAATAGAGCCGGGAAAACAAATTCCCGGCTTTTAAATACTAGTTTTCTGTTGAAACCGGATAGATTGAAACCTGCTTCTTGTCTCTACCCTTTCTCTCAAAACGTACGATACCATCAGCAAGTGCGAATAAAGTATCGTCACCACCGCGTCCAACATTCACACCAGGGTGAATCTTAGTTCCACGCTGTCTGTATAATATATTACCGGCTTTTACAAATTGACCGTCTGCTCTCTTTGCTCCAAGTCTCTTAGACTCTGAATCACGTCCGTTCTTAGTAGAACCAACACCCTTCTTATGAGCAAAGAACTGTAAATCATATCTTAACATATTTACACCTCCTTGAAGTATACTTGCAAATATTTGTTACCATATTCTTCATGGATACCTATTATTCCGATAACCAGAGATTCAAGTAACAATTGTCCTTTTTCATCAGGTTCAGATGTGAATTTAAATTTAAGTACTCCGGAATCGCTCTTATCAATTTCAAACTTGTCTTTAGTAAGATTCTCAATAGAATTAACTGTATTCATAACAAGCATTGAAACTGCTGAACATACAATATCCTTACCGTATTTTCCGAACATTGCATGTCCTTTTACGCAAAAACCTTTATATATTTCATCTGAATCCCTATAAAATATCGCTTTAATCATAATTTTCTAATTAAGCATTGATTGCTTTAATCTCAACCTTAGTAAATGGCTGTCTGTGTCCCTGCTTCTTATGATAGCCGGACTTTCTCTTGTACTTGTATACAACAACCTTCTTGCCCTTGCCTTCGCCAAGAACAGTTGCCTTTACTGAAGATTTATTGCAAGCTTCACCGCAAAGCATATCTTTGTCGTTATTAACTGCAACAACATCAAATGTAACTTCGTCGCCTTCCTTTGCGCCAAGCTTTTCTACATTAATGATATCTCCTTCAGCTACCTTGTACTGCTTACCGCCTGTTGCTATAATTGCGTACATATGGTTACCTCCTATTATCATTACTCGCCAGTTACGGTGATGCCTTATAAATAGGCATACTTCTACCTTCCTGTGCGGCACACTCAGTTAATATAACATCATGCAAATAAAATGTCAAGAAATTTATTTTTTTTATTGTGCTGAAGGGTCTATACCCTGCATATATTGCTGAAGCACTTGCTTATTTGCCTCAATATCAGGCACAAGAACAGCCATTCCGTCCACATAAGTTGCCTGATAGGTGCCCTCAGCAGGAAGATAATAGCTTTGCATACCGCCACCGCTGCATCTTACATATGAAAATGCAGACTTAAGAATATTTTTTGTACTAATATCTGTAGTAATATGCGGTGCAACTCCATCAAGAACTTTAAAACCTTTAATTAAATGGCCATGTTTTATTTTGTCAATAACAGCCATAATAACAGTACGCTGTCTATTTGTTCTGTCCCAATCAGAGTTACCCACATGTCTTATACGTGAATAGCCAAGAACCTGCCCCGGTGTAAGTGTGTTGACACCTTCATGAAGATTCCACGTCTCCACTGCAACTTCGTCAGTTGTTCCCAGCTCCGGATGTTGATTAAGATACTCTGCCTCCTCTGCCGTAAGTTCCATATCAAGATTACCAACAGAAGCCATAGCATCCATAAATCCGCCAAAATCCACCAAAGCATTTCCGTCTATTTTAACACCAAAGTTTTCTTCAATTGTCTGATCAAGCAAATCAATACCGCCAAAAGCAAATGCAGCGTTAATTCTGTTTCCACCATATCCCGGTATATTAACATAAGTATCTCTCATAATAGAGGTAAGCGTAACAGTATGTGTACTCTTGTTAATTGTACATAAAATTATGGTATCGGCTCTTTGAATTCCCTGTCCTTCACGCGCATCCTGTCCTATCAAAAGAATGTTGTATACATCACCTTTAAAATTATCTGTTCTCTTAGATATATCAGTTTCAACACGTTCCATCTTATTCAACGCCTTAACGGCCAATCCTATGCCGAGTCCACCTATACCTAAAATTATAATAAGAAGAATTATTAAAGTTTTTAATAAAGGATGTTTCTTTTTTCTTTTCTTTTTGGAATTATTATCAATACTTTGATTATCAATTTTATTATAATTTATATTATTTGCCTGCCCTTTCTTTGATTGAGCCGGCTGTAAATTACTTTTCTGAGCATGTTGAGGTTTTTGCTGTTGCTGCAGAACTTGTTGTTGATATGTTTTTTGATGTTGTTTGCTTCTCTGCTGCTGTGGTCTTTGTTGCATCTGTGGTCTTTGTTGCTGCTGTTGCTCTTGATGCTGAATTGGTCTTTGCTGTTGTACAGGCTGTTGGTATTGCTGCACAGGCTGTTGGTATTGCTGCACAGGCTGTTGGTATTGCTGTTGTACAGGCTGCTGATATTGCTGCATAGGCTGCATTACGTTATTCATAGGATTCTGAATATGATTTTGAATTGGATTCTGAATAGCCTGTTGATTAAATTCTCCGGAAAATGCACTATCCGAAAATGCACTGTCAGTATCATGTTTATCAGAAGAAGTACCTTTTTTAATACTGCTATCAGTAAAAGCACTGTCTTCAAGATAATTATAATTATCCATATTTATTTTATCTTCTTCCTGAATTCGTCTTAATTCTTCTAATTGTCTAAGTTCTTCTTCCTTAGTCATAATGATCCACTTCCCTAAATTATTAAATACCAAAATTAAATTATAATAACGGCTTACATTATATAGCCATTGTATAATTAAATCAATGTATTTTTTACTAAAAATAATATAATAATGCCTTAATAATTTATTAAAATTATACTTAAAAATAAAAAATTAAGACCATGAAATAAACCATGGTCTCAATCATTATATTAACAGCCGGAAATTTACTG
>JAFUEG010000096.1 GCA_017464045.1 Lachnospiraceae bacterium | reverse complement strand
TGCTTCGCACCCTTGACAGGAGCATACATGCATGATAAATGATGATTAAGCAGCTAATGAATAAAAGTACCCAGACGGGTAACTTTATATAAAGATTTTTTATGAGATAAGAATCGTGCCAACGATTACTTGACAGAAACAATACAGTAATCATATTTGACAAAAACAGGTAAATGACATACAATTAAAGGTAGTAGTATGGGGTGAGATTATAACCGAAGAGAGAGGGGGGCTTTTTTGTGGCAGATAATTTTGTTTCAAGAAAGTATAGAATAGTATCCTCGGCTATAGATTTAATAAGTGAATTGGGTCTTTCGGCATTAACTACTCACAATCTTGCAGAAAAAGAAAACACTTCTGAAGCACTAATGTACAAATACTTCAGTGGAATCGACGAAGTTTTGGTCGAGGTTGTGGATTACTATTCGAGCTTTGATGATGGAATCAGGAAAACAGTTAGTTCTAAAGAGATTTCTTATGTTGAAAAGATAAGGATGTATTTTAACGATTATGCATCCTACTATGATAATTATTATTCACTTTCAACGCTTATGCTGCAATATGAAGAATTATTGCATAATGTAAATACGAGAGATAAGATTTCGCTTTGTATCACACAGCGTAGGCAGTTTGTGGAAGAAATGTTTAAGGGTGCAATTGCAAATGGCGAGATAGTTGATATATTCACACCGGAAGAGTTGGCAAATAATGCAACAGGTATGCTTACCACTCATATTTTAGACAGAAGAATTACCTATCATAAAAAGACATTTAAACAGGAATTTATGGGAAATTTGGATAAATGGCTTGATTTATTAATAATTTCGGATCAGAAAGGAGAAGAAGTTTAATGAAGGTTTTGGTAGCGGAGGATGATATAGCAAGCGGAAAATTCATGGAGAAGCTTTTATCAAAGTACGGTGAGGTTGTACTTGCCAGAGACGGTATAGCAGCAGTGGATGAATTTGTAAATGCTGTCAATAATAACGAAAAATTTGACCTTATCTGTATGGATATTATGATGCCAAAGATAGATGGATATAAGGCGCTTGCATCTATAAGAGATGCAGAGAGAAAGCTCGGACTTGCAAGAGATTCAAGATGTAAGGTTATTATGATAAGTGCTCTTGATGAGGGCTTCGATTCAAATTATGCGAGTGATGATTACGAGGAGTACATGTGCAAACCTATCGACATAATAAAATTCGATGAGATTATAAAGAAACTGGGACTGCAATAATATGTATCATGGGATGTATATAATTAGCATATTTTAGGTGCTAAGCATGGCGTTAAGTAACACATGCCGTGCGTGTGTCTGAAATATGTTAATTATATATGTTACATGCGGAGACTGGATATGGATTTATTTGATTATATACGCGAGAATAATAAAGAAAAGGATTCTCCGTTGGCGAAAAGACTTAGACCGACAACACTGGATGAGGTTGTCGGTCAAGAACATATATTGGGAACTGATAAGCTTTTATATCGTATTATTAAAGCGGACAAGCTTAGCTCCATAATACTTTATGGCCCACCGGGAACGGGTAAAACAACATTGGCTATGGTCATAGCAAATTCCACAAGTGCTAATTTCAGAGAGATAAATGCAACTACATCCGGCAAAAAAGATATCGGAGAGGTTGTAAATGAGGCACAGGATAATTTAAAAATGTATGGTAAAAAGACCATACTTTTTGTTGACGAGATACACAGATTCAACAAAGCTCAGCAGGATTATCTTTTGCCTTTTGTTGAGGATGGGACAGTTATACTTATAGGTGCGACTACTGAAAATCCTTATTTTGAGGTCAATAATGCGCTTGTATCACGTTCGACGATTTTTCAATTAAAACCGCTTTCAAAAGAAAATATTGAAGTTCTTATAAGACGAGCCGTATCTGATGTGGAAAAGGGCATGGGCTCTTTTGATGCTGTTATCACAGATGAGGCAGTGAGCTTTCTTGCCGATGTTTCGGAGGGAGATGCACGAACTGCATTAAACGCAATTGAACTTGGCATACTTTCAACGGAAAGAGATGAGAAAACAGGCAAGATAGTTATTGATCTTTCTGTGGCAGAGGAATGTGTTCAAAGACGTAACATAAAGTATGATAAGGATGGGGATAATCATTATGATGTGATATCTGCATTTATAAAAAGTATGCGCGGTTCTGATCCTGATGCAGCGGTTTACTGGCTTTCCAAGATGCTGTATGCAGGTGAAAGTGTTACATTTATAGCGAGAAGAATCATGATTTGTGCATGTGAGGATGTGGGAAATGCTGACCCTCAGGCTATAGTTGTAGCTACAGCGTGTGCTCAGGCTGTTGAAAGAGTAGGTATGCCGGAGTCACAGCTTATCCTTGCTCATGCAGCTATATATGTTGCCTGCGCACCTAAGAGCAATTCTGTTACCAACGCCATATATGCCGCTATGGATGCAGTAAAAAATACTGCCAATGCTGCTGTACCGAATCATCTTAGAGATGCGCATTATTCGGGTTCAAAGAATCTCGGAAATGTGGGTTACAAATACGCACATGATTATCCAAAGCATTTTGTTAGTCAGCAGTATCTTCCTGACAATCTGATGGGAAGCAGGTTTTATGAACCGGGTGATAATGGCTATGAAAAGGACATCAAAAAATGGTTTGATTATTTAAAGGGTGATAATAAATCCGAATAGAAATTTGTTGAGAAACATCTTAAGATTTTAATTTTAATAAAATCTTAAAAGTTTAAGATATATATTTATAATTAATATTTTTGTATAATCTAATAAGCATGATAATTTTTTATAAAATGGGAGAGACATTATGAAAAAGAAAATAAAGATTATTATTACAATTATTGTACTTCTTGCAATAGCAGGAGGATTGACAGCTTACCTTTTTTTAAAGGACAAGAATGATGATGAATCAGTGGAGCTTGTCTATGTTGATTCTGTAGAAAATATCATGGGTATCGGTGTATCTGTCGAAAGCAGATATATGGGTATAGTTGAGACTCAGGAAACTAAAAATGTCAATCCTGACAGCGATAAAAAGGTTAAGCAGCTATATGTAAGTGCCGGAGATTCAGTAAAAAAAGGTGATGTTCTATTTGAATACGATACGGAGGAAATGGAACTTAAATTAAGACAGCTTCAGCTTGAACTTCAAAATATTAATAACGGAATCACAACAACCAATACACAGATTGCTGAGCTCGTTAAGGAAAGGGATGCGGCACCCGCAGAGAATAAAATTGAGTATACGGCACAGATCCAAAATCTTCAGGCACAGGTGAATCAGAGTAATTATGATGCAAGTTCTAAGCAGCTTGAGATAGACAGACAACAGGCCGCTATGGAAAATAATAAAGTTACTTCTCCTATGGATGGAGTTATTAAAGAAATTAATGAGTCGGTTGCGGAAAACGGCGGTTCATTTTCATCAAATGAAGGCTACGATTATGGCTATGATTCGGGGAATTCCGGTGATAAAGCATATATAACCATTATGGCTATGGGTGAATATAGAATAAAAGGTACTGCAAGTGAACTTAATGTCAGAAGTATGTCAAAGGGAGACCCTGTTATTGTTCACTCAAGACTTGATGAAACACTTACTTGGAAAGGTACCATACAGAGTGTGGATCTGGAGCATACAGAAAATAATAACAATAATATGTATTATTATGATGGAGGAAACTCAGAATCAACAAGCAATTATCCTTTTTATGTAACTCTCGAAAATACAGACGGACTGATACTTGGAGAACATGTATTTATAGAGCCAGATTACGGTCAGAGTGAGGTAAAGGAAGGCGTATGGTTAAGTGAGTTTTATATAGTAGAGGAATCCGGAGGTTCATACGTTTGGGTGGAAAATTCCAAAGGTAAGATTGAAAAAAGAAAGGTAACACTTAGCGATTATGATGAAATGATGATGTCATATCTTATAACATCAGGATTAAGCAATGATGATTATATAGCATTCCCGGAAGCAAGGATTAAAGAGGGAATGAAGACCACCAGAAATTATGAGGATGTAATGATATATGAGGACTATGGTGATGAATATTACGATGATGGCATGATGTTTGACGGAGAGTACTATGATGACGGAACAGGCTATGATAACGAGGTAATGTTTGATGAAGACGGTAATGTCATGTTTTATGATGAAAATGGTGTTCTGATAAAGATTGATGATGAAGGTAATATGTTTGATGAAAACGGTAATCCGATAACGTATGATGAAGAGGGCAATATTATATATTTGAATGATGCAGCTACAGACAGTGATGCGGACTATACGGACGTGGATGAAGGTGCGTCAGACGATGCTGTCCCTGCAGGAGAGGGGGCAGAATAATGTTACTTGAATTAAAAAACATATACAAAAATTATGTTCAAGGTAATATGGATGTTCCGGTACTTAAAAATATTAATCTTTCAGTTGAAGAAGGTGAATATGTAGCCATAATGGGTCCGTCGGGTTCAGGTAAATCCACGCTTATGAATATCATAGGATGTATAGATAAGCCGACGGCCGGAACATATCTTTTAGACGGACAGGAGATAAATAATTTAAAGGATAAGGAGCTTTCATTTGTAAGAAATAAGCAGATAGGTTTTGTGTTTCAGACATTTAACCTTATGCCGAGGCAGTCTGCACTTGACAATGTAGGTCTTCCGCTTCAGTATGCAAAGGTTCCTAAAAAGGAAAGAAAGAAGATGTGTCTTGAAGCATTGGATATGGTAGGATTATCTGATCGTGTTAATTTTAAGCCTACACAGCTTTCCGGAGGACAAAAGCAAAGAGTTGCTATAGCAAGAGCCATGGTTAATCAGCCAAAGATACTTCTTGCGGATGAACCCACAGGTGCACTTGATTCAAAATCGGGTATACAGGTTAT
Source organism: Lachnospiraceae bacterium (assembly GCA_017464045.1). The sequence goes on along the minus strand of JAFUEG010000096.1, from coordinate 9,580 downwards.
GAATCTTTTCAGAGAGCTTCATGAAAGAGGTGCGACCATCATTATGATTACCCATTCAGATGAGATTGCTGCTTATGCTGACAGAACGGTTAGAATTATTGATGGAGAGCTCATAGATAATTCACGTGTAGATAATACAGATAACATTAATGCGGATAATATGAATTTAGAAAACAATTATATGGACAGCAACTCTCATACACTTGATGGAGCAGATGTGTATATGGAAGAACAGGAGGTGCCAAATGAGTACTAGAAAAAAGATAATCATTGGTATACTTGTTATCCTTGTTCTTGCGGGAGTGACTGTTACAGCACTTCATTTTCTTAAAAAGAAAAATGTAAACAGTAAAACAATAGATGTATATTCTGTAAGCGAAATTGGACAGGATGGAAGCTGGTTTGGGGATTTCAGTTCAATCGGAGGCTCCGTTTCCGTAAATATGGAGCAAAAAGTTTACCCGATTAAATCTCAGAAAATAAAAGCAGTTCATGTAAAGGAAGGCGATAAGGTTAAGACAGGAGATTTAATTATCGAGTACGATACAACCTCCCAGAATCTTGCGTTAGAGACAAAAAGAACAGAGGTTGAGCTTGCAAGGACAAATATTCTTGCTGCCCAAAGGGAGTTAGATGAGTTAAAAAAAGTTGTACCGATTGAGGATATGCCTGTGCCTGAGCCGACAACAGAGGTTCCGGTTACGGAGACACCGACAACAGAGGTTCCGGTTGTAGATGAACCTGTTTCTCCGGAACAGCCTGCTGATACTCCTGAGATACCTTTAAGTACAGATACAGATGCATTGCCTCAGGATGCAGATGAAGATTTTGATAATTATGACCAGAATTCAAATCCGGCAGATGTTAATATTCCGGATGTAAATCCGGCTAATGTTAATATACCTGTTGATACAAATAATACTGATAATAATTTAGATGATTTTAACGATGAGATAACATATACGAGAGAAGAGTTAAAGAAGGCAATAGCCGACAAGCAAAATGAGATTAATAGTCTCAACACTGCATATCAGTTACAGCAGGTCGAATATGATATTATGGAATATCAACTATCATCAGGACAGGTTACTGCAAACTTTGATGGTGTGGTAAAGACTGCTTTAGATGAGGAACAGGCTTTGGCAGATAATACAGCTATGATTGTTATAAGCGGAACATCTGGATACACTGTAAATGCTACAATTGGAGAGCTTTCATTGGACAGGGTTAAGCTTGGTGATACCGTTGACCTTTATTGCTATGATACAGGCATGGGTTATACCGGAACAGTAGTTGATAAACAGCTTATACCTGCAACAAATAATTACTCATATAGTGAGAAACTTGAGACTTTTTATCCTATAACTATAAATATCGAAGACGCTGATGGCTTGGAACGTGGTATGTATATGGAAATAACACTTCCAAGTAACAATACGGATTCGATGGGTTCTATGTATCTTCCTTTAGCTTTTGTTATGAGAGAAAATGATAATTATTATGTTATGAAGGAAGAAAATGGCAAGCTTAAGAAGGCTTATGTCGAAACCGGTAAGATTATGTGGGGAGAGCTGATAGAGGTAAAAAGAGGCGTATCTTACGGAGATTATATAGCATTTCCATATGCGAGCGGTGTAGAAGAAGGTTTAAAAACCAATCATGCAACTGCTGACAGCTTATATTATTAGAAAGGGAGGAAGACATATATGATTGAAAACATACGACTATCTTTTCAGGGAATATGGGCACACAAGATGCGTTCCTTCCTTACTATGCTAGGTATTATTATAGGTATAGCAGCCATAATTGCCATAGTTTCAACTATAAAAGGTACAAGTGAACAGATAAAGGACAATCTTGTTGGGTCAGGTTCAAGTGTGGTAAAGGTTGAGCTATACCAGGGAGATTGGAATTATGTTTCGGGTGATGGTTCAGGTGGTAATAAGCTGACACCATTTAATGATTCATTAAAAGATGAGATTCTTGATTTGGATGAAGTAACAGCCGTTGCAGCCTATAGAATGGGATCCATGTATAACGGAATTATGTACAATGATAATATGTTAAATAACGCAACATTCGTAGGAGTAGATGAGGACTATTTTACTGTTATGGGTTATAGTGTAAAAAAGGGCAGGGTATTTGCCGAACATGATAGAAAGAATTATAATAAGTTTGTTGTTCTTGACTCCGTTGCTGCAGATACACTCTTTTCAGGTGAAAAAGACGTTGTAGGAAAAACTGTCATAATAAGAAGTGATGCATATGTCGTTATAGGTGTTGTTGAACAGCAGGATTCATTTAGTCCAAAGGTTGAAAACTTAAATGACTGGTATACCTACTATGGTACAGATATAGGTGGAAAGATATTTGTCACAGATGATGTATGGCCTATGCTTTTTGGTTTTGATGAACCATATAACGTGGTTGTAAAGCCAAGAAGTACAGAGGATATGACAAGAGCAGGCAGAAAGACTGCAGATATTTTAAACAATTATATTGGAGTCAATAACGGTGCAGGCGGAATGGGTGATACGAATGAAGATGAAAGTATGGGTATGACTCTTAAATATAGAAGTGAGGATTTGCTTGAAAAGGCAAAGGCGTTACAGGAGGTTAGTGCTTCAACCAGCAAGCAGCTTATATGGATAGCAAGCATATCACTTATAGTAGGTGGTATAGGTGTTATGAATATAATGTTGGTATCAGTTACCGAAAGAACAAGAGAAATCGGTCTAAAAAAAGCACTTGGAGCAAGAAAGAAGGTTATACTTGCTCAGTTCCTTACAGAGGCAGCAGTGCTTACGAGTCTTGGAGGAGTTATCGGTGTGGGAGCAGGTATAGGTCTTGCTTACATTATAGCTGATGTTGCCAAGGTACCTGTCGCAATAAGCGGAGTAGCGATAATTGTTTCAGTTGTATTCTCGATGGTGATAGGAATAGTGTTTGGATTTATACCTTCAGTTAAGGCTGCAAATTTAAATCCAATAGATGCATTAAGATATGAGTAGATATTGCTTATAAAAGAACCAAATAAAATGGTATACCGGCTTTTTATATTTATGGATTGTAAAATGTGAGAGGTAAAAGATGGCTAAGGATATAAGAGAGGAAAATGCTGAATATTTATCAAGACTTTCTAAAAGAAAGATATCAAGAGTTATAGCTTGGATATGCCTGTTAATTATAGCAGCACTTATTATAGCAACGTTTATTACCGGAATTATGGGAAGTAAGCTTTTTTTGCCATTTTTGGCTTTGACTATAACGATACCGTTTTTTATGTACATAGCATTATGGCTTGGAAAAGTATTGAGTGGGGCCGGTAGAGATGTACAGGATAATAAAAATGATTAATTTCTGTAATAGATATCGGTAAAGGTAATAATGTGTTGAAATAAGTCGATAAAAATCTGATGATAAATAAAATGATTGAAATTAGCGCATATTTTTGATATACTATGCTTTGGTTGATAGGCACTTTTTTTTGATAAAAATGTTAAAATATAAGTTTGAATCAATTTAAAAAACATGAAATGCAAGGAGATAGATATGAGTTTATTAAAGGAATGGCGTGATCACGCATATGGACTTGATGAAAGAACTCCGGAAGGAAATAAGTTTTGGCTTGATTATTTTCAAAGAGAAAAGGCTATATATGAGCAGCTTTTAGAGACTCCTGCAAAGGAAGTTAAAGGAACAGTAAAGGAACTTAGCGAAAAGTATGATATGCCGCTTGAGCTTATGGTTGGATTCCTTGATGGTATAGAGGAAAGTTTGATAAAGCCAAATGATATTGATAATATAACTGAGGATAGTGAGGTATCACTTTTATTTGATCCGGAAAAGCTTTATATGAATATGGTTGGATGTAACGCAGAGTGGTTATATACACTTCCGCAGTGGGACAAGATTTTCTCAGAGGAAAAACGTAAGGAATTATACAAGGTTCAGAAGTCTTCAAAGACTGTAGTTAAACCTCCAAAGGTTGGACGTAATGATCCATGTCCTTGCGGAAGCGGAAAGAAGTATAAGAAGTGCTGTGGAGCTAACGCATAGTGATTATACGTTTATGGAAGCTTTTGAGCTAATGAATAAAAGAACTTTGTTAATGCTGTGGAACTAATTGTATAGGAGTTTGTGTATGAATTACAGTAAGGAACAGGAGCATGCCATAAAGCATGTAGATGGGCCGTGTATGGTAATTGCAGGGCCGGGTTCCGGAAAGACAGCAGTCATTACAGGTAGAATAAAGTATTTAATAGAATCTGCGGGTGTTTCGCCCGCAGATATTCTTGTTATAACCTTTACAAGAGCGGCAGCCCGCGAGATGGAACAAAGATTCAAGGCTATGACAAGAGGAAAAAACCATCAGGTAAGATTCGGTACATTTCATTCGATTTATTTTTGGATTATTAAGACAGCATACAATCTAAACAATTCCAGTGTAATCTCAAATGATGAAAAAAGAAAGTTAATAGATAAAATTCTTTCGGGGATGTCTCTTGAATATGAAAATAAAGAGGATATCATATCAAGTATTATCGCGCAGATAGGGATCGTTAAATGCGATATGATAGACATAGAAAACTACTACAGCAAGGATATACCTGAGGATGAATTTAGGGAGATTTATAAAAGATTTAATCATGAGATGAAACGATTCGGCAAAATTGATTTTGACGATATGATGGTTATGTGCTATGAGCTTTTAAATAAGAGACCGGATATACTTAAACGCTGCAGGGAAATATTTAAGTATATAATGATTGATGAATTTCAGGACAGTAATAAAATTCAATATGAGATATTTAAGCTTTTGGCAAAGCCTTTGGAAAATGTATTTGTAGTCGGCGATGATGACCAGTCGGTTTACGGCTTTCGCGGAGCCAGACCTGAGATAATGTTTTTGTTTGAGAAGGATTTTAAAAACACCAGGAAATATTATCTGGTAGAAAACTACAGATGCGACAAAGTGATTACGAAGGTATCGTCCAAGCTTATTGCAGACAATAAAAAGAGATTTGATAAGAAACTGGTTTCAAATAATACTTCTGAGGGCAAGTTTGAAATAATTGAAACAGAAGATACCAATTCTGAAAATGATGCGATTATTTCAAGTGTAAGAGAGCATTTTGCGGCAGGCATACCTTACGAAGAACAGGCTGTGCTTTATCGAACCAATATCGAGCCAAGACGTCTTGTATATAAGCTTAATCAATTTAACATACCTTATACCATAAGCGATACGTTGCCCAATATATTTGAGCATTTTGTCGTAAAGGGTGTGCTTAATTATATGCGCTTTGCCATGGGTGACAGGAGCAGGTCGATTTTCCTGCAGATAATGAATAAGCCAAGCAGATATATAAGCAGAAATCTTCTGCTTGAAGAGGAGATTGATTTTAATGCTCTAAGATATCGGGCAAGGGATAAGGAATATGTGGTTGAAAGAATCGACAAGCTTATCGCAGACTTAAGACTTATAAGCAAGATGCGGCCATATCCGGCGCTTAATTTTATAAGAAATGCAGTCGGCTTTGATGATTACATAAAGGACTATGCCGAGTTCAGACAGCTTGATGAAGATGAGCTGTATGAGGCTTTGGATGAGTTTGCTAGTATGATAGTTGACTTTAAAAGCTACGGCGAGCTTTTTGAATTTATTGAAGAATATTCAGAGGTCTTAAAGAAACAGCAGATAGAGGAAAAGGACAAGAAAGGTCTTCGGCTTATGACCATGCACAGTTCAAAAGGACTTGAGTTTGACTGTGTATATATCATGAACGTAGTAGACGGATGCATCCCATACCGCAAGGCTAAAACCGCCGGCGAGATAGAAGAAGAACGCCGCATGCTGTACGTTGCTATGACACGTGCCCGGCATGAATTATATGTATATACGCCAAAAGAAGTCGCCGGTAAACCGAAGAGTAGGAGTTCTTTTCTAAACTGATTGTTTATTTAAAATTAGCCTTGAAATTGTATTATATTAATATTATTATATTTTAAGCTGATTTAGGCTTTTGTTAAGTTGGGTTGTGATTTGAAATTACCTATAATATAGGCTGCATAAGGTAGATTTATAGGTAAATTATGAAGTGCATCAGTTATGTAATTGATGGCATTACCTATAAGGTTGATTTCATGTGATAGATTTATAGGTAATTTACGAAGTTCATCAGGTTGACGATTGATGGTATTACCTATAAGATGGGTAGTAAGTAGTAGACTTATAGGTAATTTAAGATATTTATCATCTTTTTGATTAATTATTTTACCTATAAGAAGTGTTAAATGTATCAGTTTTATAGGTAATCGAAGAATCTATTTAGTAATGGAATAATATTTTTACCTATAAGAAGTGTAATATGTATCAGTTTTATAGGTAATTGAAGAAATCTATTTTGTAATGGAATGATATATTTACCTATAAAAATTGAAATTATTTCTTATCTTATAGGTAATTAAAAAATTTGGAATATAGTTAGATTATGTACTGGTTTGAATAATATATAATTAATAATATTAACGTATCATAGGAGATAGATATGTTATTTTCAAGCATCACTTTTTTATTTGCTTTTTTGCCGGCGGTTTTGCTGGTGTATTATATAAGCCCGAGGGCGATTAAGAATTTCGTACTTATGGTGTTTTCACTCCTTTTTTATGCATGGGGTGAGCCTAAGTACGTTTTTGTGATGCTTGCATCCATAATTGTCGGATATGTTATGGGGCTGCTTACTGATTATTATATGAATAAAGAGAAGATAAAAGCGGCAAAGTGGATGGTTGCACTTGCGGTTATTATCAATCTCGGTATATTGTTTTTCTTTAAGTATATGGGATTTTTTACGGATAATATCAATAAGCTTCCGCACATTCATATAAAGGCGGTTAATCTTTCCCTTCCTCTTGGAATATCTTTTTATACCTTCCAGATTCTTACTTATTCGGTAGATGTCTATAGGAGGACTGCAAAGCCGCAGAAGAATATAATTAATCTTGCGACTTATATAACGCTTTTTCCACAGCTTATCGCTGGACCGATAGTAAGATATGAGACGGTTGCAAAGCAGCTTGAAGAACGTAAGGAAAATGTGGATGATTTTGGTGAGGGCGTAAGAAGATTTGTTACCGGACTCGGTAAAAAGGTGCTTATAGCCAATATGGCAGGAGAGATATTTGATACGCTTTCCAAACTTCCAAAGGATCAAAATACTGTAATATTATCATGGATTTGTTCGATAGCATTTACACTTCAGATATACTTTGATTTTTCAGGTTATTCGGATATGGCGATAGGTTTAGGCAGGATGTTTGGCTTTAAGTTCCTTGAAAACTTTAACTATCCGTATATATCAAAGAGTCTTACGGAGTTTTGGAGGAGGTGGCACATATCCTTATCCACCTGGTTTAGGGATTATGTCTATATACCTCTCGGCGGTAACAGAAAAGGAACGGCAAAGACCTACAGAAATCTTTTTATAGTGTGGTTTTTGACCGGATTCTGGCATGGCGCTTCGTGGAACTTTATTATATGGGGACTTTATTATTTTGTTCTGCTTGTGATTGAAAAGGTGTGGCTGCTTAAAAAATTGGATAAATGGCCAAAGCTTCTGGCTCATCTGTATGCACTCTTTTTCATTAACTTCGGATGGGTGATTTTTGCTTATGATAAATTTGGTGAATTAAAGACCGCAGTAAGAAATATGTTTGGATTTGGAGGTCTTTCACTTACCAATAACTATACTGTATATATTTTGCTTTCTTACGGATTATTTTTGCTTATCGCATTTGTTGCGGCTACTCCGTATCCGAGGGAGCTTGCAGGGAAGCTTATAGCCAAGCTTGAGGGAATGAGCAAAGAGGATGACACCAGTGATAAGTCAAACATAAACGAGAAATCCGGCAAGAACAGTAACGTAGTTAAAAACGTTGAAAAAAGAGGTCTTGCTGCAGGCATTATAGAAGCGGTATTTTTACTTTTTGTTTTGCTTATGTCGACAGCATTTCTGGCAAGCGAAGCCTTCAATCCGTTTTTATATTTTAGGTTTTAATGAAATGATAGCAAAGGTTTATTGATTAAAAGGTATTAACTATTTCGAGATTTTAAAGATTTTAATGAGAGTGAATACTTATCGATTAAAAGTTTTTATCTGTTATAATACTTTAAAGATTGTAAGAGGAATTAAATTATGAGAAACAGGATAACGGTGACAATTTTCATACTTTATATTCTTGTTTTTGCAGCTGGTTCAATAATTGCAAAAGACAGGATTTTTTCTGATATGGAAAACCGTAATCTTGCGCAGTTTCCGGAAGTCAGTCCGAAGTCCGTATTTTCGGGAGATTTCTCGGACGGCTTTGAAGAGTATATGAGTGACCAGATTATATTTAAGGATTTTCTGGTTAAGCTTAAGGTGACAGAAAACAAAGCACTCAATCAGACCTATGTAAACAATATCTACTTTGCTGATGGAAGATACATAAGGGATTATAAGGAAAATACTGCTCAGATAGACAGAAATGTCGGCTTTGTCAATGAGTTTGCCGAGGCAAATCAGGACTTTAACATAACCTGGCTTATGGTACCAAATGCCTGCTATGTATATGAGGACAGTCTGCCTTCATACGCGGACGTGGACAGTCAGGCAGCTACCATCGGGCACATAAATGATAAGGTATCCGATAGGATTGATTTTGTGGATGTGTCAGATGAGCTTGTTAGTGCTAAGGATGAATATATATATTACAAGACTGATCATCACTGGACTATGAACGGTGCTTATATCGGATATAAGAAGCTTTGTGAGGCTCTTGGCAGGGAACCGGTTGAGAAAGATAATTATAAGACAGAAGTGGCAAGGGAGGATTTCCTTGGTACGCTTTATTCTGATGCACCGGTATTTAATGCAGATACCGATGAGATTATCTTATATGTAAATGAAAATAACAGCTATACGGTTGACTATATCGACAAGGGATTTAAGCAGGACAGTCTTTATAATTACGAAAAGCTTGATATAAAGGATAAGTATCAGGTGTATCTTGACGGTAATCATGCGATTATCAGGGTAAAGAATAATTCGTATGATGACACGAACAAAGATAATAATAAAGATGATGACGGCGAAAGTAATTCTATAGCAGAGATTGATTCCGAAGCCTCTGACAATATAACTTCAGCTAACAGGGTGATAGTTGTCAAGGATTCCTATGCCCACAGTCTGCTTCCTTTGCTTGCAGATAATTATGAGGAGATAATCGTGGTGGATTTAAGATACTATCACGAAAAGACCGTAAGCGAGCTCGCCCACGAGGAGGGTATAAGTGATATAATATTTATAAACAATGTGGATTTTATAAATTCTGATGATAACTTTTTATGGCTGATGTAAAATCTTAATAAAAACAAGGAACAAAGTTTTAGTTTAGTCGAGTCGAAGATGTAGGGGTTTCTATGGATATATTCAAGATTGAAATAAAGGAAATAATTATAATATTAAGTCTTATATTGTTTTCGGCATGGACCATAAGACTTAGCCATAAGATATTCGATAAAAAGACAAAGAGATAT
>JAFUEG010000095.1 GCA_017464045.1 Lachnospiraceae bacterium | reverse complement strand
TGAATAGAAAGAGAAAGGTGTAAAAATGAGTGATTTTAATATATGGGATAAGGTAATAAATGATTATAAATCAGTTAAAGCAGATAAATATCTTGGTATTTTCGGATATCCGATTAAGCATACGCTATCTCCTGTTATTCATGATACTATTTCAGATGAATTTTTTCTTAGAGAAAAATATATACCTTTTGAAATAGATAGTAATCTGGGAGATTATGTAAAGACTGCATATGAAAGTGGAATAGTTGGTTTAAATATTACAGTTCCATATAAGGAAAAGATTATACCGTTTCTTTCGGATATTGACAAAGATGCAGGAAAGATAGGAGCGGTTAATACACTTGTCAGAACTTATAATGGATACAAGGGGTACAATACGGATATGGAAGGGCTTTACCGTTCTATTACAGAAACCGGTACTGACATCAGAGATAGAGAGATTATTATGCTTGGTGCGGGAGGGGCGGCAAGAGCTGTTGCTTATATGTGTAAAAAATATGGAGCAAAAAAGGTTTACATAATTAACAGAAGCGTAGATAAGGCGATAAAACTTGCTTGTGATATGGATGAAGATAAATTTATCCCTGTTTCAATAGATGAATATAACAGCATTCCAAAAGGCGGTTATATTTTTATACAATGTACATCCATTGGACTTAAAGAAGGAGACGGGATACCGCTTGTAAATGATGCTGATTTTTACAAGCAGGCAACATTTGCGGTTGATTTGATATATAATCCTGCAAAAACGAAGTTTCTCAAACTTATGGAGGAGTATCGGATTCCGGCAATAAATGGCTTAAAAATGCTTTTATATCAAGGAATAATAGCTAATGAATTATGGAATGGTAAAAAAATTGATAAGATTCTTTCGGAAAAAATATTTCTTAAATTAAATAAGAAGTTATATGGTTAAATTTTTATACTTTATATATTTTTTTGTTACTTTTGCACAAACATTAAGATATTTCAAGGGAATACCGATATAATAAGTGGAAAATTGTGTAAAATAAACCATTAAAAAACATAAGTTTTTTCGCGATTTAATTGACCTAGGCTACAAAATTTTGTATAATATTACTAACTAGGTTCGGATTTCATTGGAGGTGACTTCATTGACAAAAAACGTTAAGCATAAAAATGATAGAAAAAATATGAATATTAATCCTTTGAAAGATAACAATGGTTTCACATTAGTTGAAATGATTGTTACATTTCTTGTTTTGGGAATCTTACTTGCGGTATCTGTCATGAGCCTTGTTGCATGGCAGGATTGGGCGGATTTTAATAGAGAAAACGAATATGCGGAGACCTTGTTCTTAGCGGCTCAAAATCAGCTTTCTGAATACAGCTCCAATGGAACACTCTCGGATTTCTCGGATAGAGCATATATAGAGGCGTATGGCAATAAGGTCAATCTTAATTCTATATACTATGCTGAGGGAAAGAGTTTTACTGCTGAACTTAATCAGGATAATAGCGTATGGGTTTCAAAAAATGCAGGCACCCTTTGCTTTGCAATGAGCAATAAAGGGGATTATAAAAAGTATCTTGCCGGAGAAGAAACAGATAGTCCTACTGCTCCGATAGTTTTTGAACTTTTTGAAAGTTATGTGTATGATACAAGCATCTTAAATGAGACCATTTGTATAGAATTTTCTTTGGAGGATGGTCAGGTCTTTTCGGCATTTTATACTGATAAGTTCGTATCTCAAAACGATGCAGATTATGAGGCTTTTGAATATAATAATACAAATGATTCTTTGAGAGGTCTTGTAAATATTGCGACCAGATATGAATCGTACAGAAAAGACAGAATGGTAGGATACTATGGAGTAGATACTCTTTCGGCAGCACTAGTTTCAAAAAATGATAAACCAACTATTGCAAAGATATCACTTAACAACGAAGAGACCTTAAATCTATCATTTAAGTTGGGTAAATATGCAAGTGCAACAAATGAGCTTACTTATAATGTTTCGGTATATGATAATCAAACAAAGAAGAAGATTCTTGATATAAAAATCGACACTTCAGCATATCCTCTTAAAAATTATGAAAACAGAGAAACTGTGCCTTGCTCAGTAATACGATATTCTTATGATGAGTCCGGAAATGCAGCTTCAGAAGAACTCGGAAAACTCGATATACTTGCTTATATTGATAAGGATAACTACGTCAGGGTTGTTTTGGACGCTGCAGATGCAAAGGCAACTACTAATCTTTATAACGAAGAATTTGACAAACTTTTTGATACATCAGGTGTTATAAAATATGATGATATTAAGTTTGCCAATACATTGAGTTTCCATAGATTTGGTTTGAATGCAGAAGAAATTTACTGTTCTGTTCAGGGATATAGTTCAAAATATAAGGCAACTTCGGTTAAGCAAAGTAATTCTTCTTATGTTTATTTTGCAAATGAGACTGTCGGTGAAGAAATAGTGGATGACCTTGGAGAGGTTGATCACTTTAACTATACGATAAAAAATGCCAGACACCTTTACAATGTAAGATACCTTGAGGATTTGTCTGCTGCAAAACTTAATAAGTACAAAAAAACAGAAAATGGTACTGCATATATCACATTTGCTCTTATTAAAAACATTGACTGGAAGGGATTTGTTGATGATGGAAATTATTATGCATCTAATATTTCCGGCGTGGATTTTTCAAAATATTATAAAAAACAGAATAATATAAATATTATGACTGACAGAAGCTTTGCATCATTCGGAAAGCTTCGCATGTATGATAAATTTATCGGTAATGACTTTGTTGTAAGCGGACTTAACATTAATGAAAAATTTAATGTAACAAGCGGCTTATATGGTTATGATAAAAATACAATTAACAACATAGAAAAACCTGTAGGTTTGTTTAATGAAAATTACGGTTTAATTAAAACCGCAAAGCTTGACAACATCAAGGTTACCAGCAGCAGCGATAAAGTTGGTGCTTTTTGTGGTGTCAATGTGGCAGGAGTCTTGGCAAATGGTGATAAGACAGGTGTTCTTAATAAATTAACCGTTCTTAATTCCGGAATAAATACTTCTGATGCAAGTGTAATACTCGGAAAAGAACATGTTGGAGGAATAGTAGGATATTTACAGGGTGTAAGTGAAGGAGAAACTTCAAGTTCGGAATTTGAAGATGTTGTTTTATCTGAATTAATCAATAATGCCAAGGTTACCGGAGAAAAGTATGTTGGTGGTATTATAGGTGAAGTAAGAACGTCGAAGACAAAGGCAATAAAGATTATTGTTGATGAGTGTGTAAATAAAGGTGCGGTTCTTGCATCAAATAGTGAAGTTGATGAAGAAGGCATAGTAACAGTAAAATCAAATACTACTCCTACTGATGCAAAGTATATAGGTGGTATAACCGGTTATACTGCTAATGTTTATGCAAACAATCATGACGATGAGGATGTTCAGGAACTCATAACTATTAGAAATTGTGTAAGTTCGCCGGTTTATTCTGACAGTGATTTGGCAACTCTTTTGGATGACAGTATAGATAATGCGGCAAATGTTCTTTCTACAAAACTTAATGGTGTGTATGTAGGAGGAATCGTTGGATACAATTATTACAGTACTATCCAAAGCTGTACTACAAAGGCAGATAAAGGTAAACAGGGATATGTCTTTGGATATCAGTATGTTGGAGGTATAGTTGGATTTAATCAGGGACCTACAAGCGGCATAAAAGGCGGCGATGACAATATAAGCGGAGTAAACGAAGCAAATGTTGTCGGTAACGAATATGTAGGTGGTATAACAGGATGTAATGCTGATGTTAACAGTGATAAGCTTGCGGAAGCTGCAAATGCCGTTAACTATAATCCGACGGGTAAATATACCAACGAGATTCTTGAAGCAACAGATATAATTGTTATTCCGGATATTGACAGAAATATTGACAATAAGATAGAAAACTGGGTTAACAAAGGAATAATTTTTGCAACAGGCAGGTATGCCGGAGGTATATCCGGTTATAACAGTGGCTGGATATTTAATTGTAACAGTGAAGTTGAAAGCGCAAATGTTGACGGATTCTTTCAGTCTACGTATTCATCTGGCGATTATACGGGTGGTATAGCAGGTTACAATAATGGTGTAATAGGAAATACCAAGAGAGAACTTGATGTAAAAGGTAATATTATAATCAGCAGCGGAAATAAGGCTGAGGATGATCGTAAAATTTCTGCTGTATGTTATATATCCGGTAAGAACTATGTAGGCGGTATAGTCGGTTATAATGATGTAGATGCAATAGTTGAAGATTATGAACTTGCAGGCGGATATATTCTCGGTGATGAAGAAGATAGCGCATTTGTAGGTGGATATGCAGGCTTTAATTCATCAATAAGACTTTTGACTGATGATAATGGCAAAGCAAGGACAATTGTATCAAAGCCAAATGAAGTTATCGGTGAATATTTTGTCGGGGGAAGTGTAGGTGGTAATATTATCAATACCTTCGGTGTGGAATTACCTAAGGATTCGGATAATAATCCTTATATTCCGACCGTATTTAAGACAGATAATTTCCTTGGAACTATATATGGCAAGGCTTTTGTTGGTGGCTTTGTAGGTTATAACATGATAACCGATACACCTTCACTTGTTTATAACAACGAAGATGATTTTGAAGTATCTTATGTGATACAGCAAAGAATTGTTGATGCATTTAAAATATCCGACGCAAGTGCTTTATCCGACAATCAAAAGTTGGTAAAAAAGGTTGATATATTAAACGATAATAACTTAACTTTCGAAAATGTTAAAAAGTCTGATGCGACAATGTATATAAGCGGTACGGATAATAAGACAACAAAGAATTCGCTTGGAAGAATTGAAGCTGACATATATATAGGCGGCGTCTTTGGTTACAATGATGATAATACTTATGTTAATGTAAAGGATGTTGAAAATACAACTCCTATAATAGCAGATGCGGCTATAGAATATTATAATGAACAGAATGGCAGAAATAATGATTATGCCGGAAGGGACATTACTTTCACTTATTCATATGCGGGAGGTATTGTTGGTAAAGTCAGTCACAATATGACTATAGATAATTGCTCAAATGCATCTTCGGGTACAGTAACTACATTGGGAACATATACCGGCGGATTAGCGGAAGTAAATGAAGGAACTATAATAAATTGTGAGGCAAATTCCTTCGGATCAAGTATGGATGAATATGTCGGTGGAATTTGCGGACTTAATAAAAAACTCGGTAATATAAAGAATTGTAATGCTGAAAACATCACAGTCAGCGGACAAAATGTTGTATCCGGTATTACTGCTGAGAATTTCGGTACTATATCCGGTGTTAAAATTAATAAACTTACACTTCTTGTGTCTGGAAAAAATATAATAGATGCCGATAATGGAGAAATAGTAGTTGACGGAACTACAGGCGGTGTTGCTGCATATAATGCAGGAACTATTATTATAAATGATGATATAAATGTTGATATATCTTCAAAGGGTAATTATGCTGGAGCTGTTGCGGCTGTTAATGATGGCGATGGAATAGTAATTAATGGAAAAATAATAGATTCTATTGACCTGACTGCAGAAAAATCTGCATATGATGACAAGGCAATAAAAATAACCGGTAATATTACGGGCATTACATCAGCAGGTGGAGTTATAGGCAGAAACACGAGTGATAATACGGAAAATATAATTGCCGGATTTTCAAATTATGCTGTTGTAACTGCATCAAAAGGAATAGCGGGAGGTATAATTGGCGATAATTCCTCAGGAAACACAATAGCTTTTTGTGATAATCATGAAATAGTTACTGCATCAAATGCCGGAAACGCCGGAGGAATAACGTCATCTAACAGCAGTACAATAACAAAGTGTAATAATTATGCTGAAATTAAAGCGGCTTCAGGTATGTGTGGAGGTATTAGCGCAGTAAACAAAGAAGGTGCTTTGATATCTTATTGCAAAGTTGAACCGGAAGATAAAAATGGAAAGCTTGATTTTGCTTCTAAAGATGCGGTTGGTGGTATTTCAGCAACAAATAACGGTACTATCAAGTATGTTAATTTAAAAAATGTAAATGTATATAATTACACTACAAGCGGTGTGAGCAGTATAGGCGTGGTTACCGGTATAAATGATGAAAAGGGAACAATAAGTTTTTCTGCATCATCAGCTGATGAAAAGACTATAGATAATTGTACAGCAAAAACTTATACAAACTACAGTTTTGTAGGCGGAGTTGCCGGAACAAACAAAGGTGTGATTTCAGGCACTGAGCTTTCGGAAGCTGAACTTTCAGATGATGAAATTTCCGCTTCACTGCCAAAAACAATTATAGATGTTGAAGTAGGATTTATGCCAAATTCTGCTACTGTAGCTTCTATGGGTGGAGTTGCCGGTGTAAATTATAATAAAATTTCTAATATAAGTATCGTAGGAAATGTTATTGGTAATCTTGGCGGAGATACAGTTGGTTACGGCGGTATAGCAGGTATCAACGGATATCTTAATACTTCTGATGCTAAAGCAAAAGGATATAGTGAATATGATGAAAAATCATATACCTCTGTCATATCATATTGTACTTTTGATGGTGAAGTGTTTGCTGAAGGTTCAGGTGCGGGTATAGCCAGAATTGGTGGTATAGCGGGCAATAACGGATATGGCGGAGATATAGAGAACTGTTATCTTGGAGTGAGAAATGATGGCAATGGTGTAGCTACAGATGGTAATGGTGGTGTAAATCAGAGTAGAGTTACCAAGATTTATGCAGGAAAACAGGAGGATGAGAACGGTAATCTAACAACTGATATAAAAACGGAAAGCAGAAATGCCGGAGTGACTGCAAACGGTAAGAATTACGGCGTTGAAATAATAACTGAGGCTTATGACAAACAGTCTTATGCACATATAGGCGGAATGGCGGGAACCAATTATGGAAGAGTAAGAGACTGTGATAATCATGAAATGGCTAAGTCGTTAAAAGATAAACATGATTTTGATACAGATGCTGTAAGAATATATGCTTTTACATGTGTCTCAGGAGGTATAGTCGGATATTCATATCAGGGTTCTGTAATAGAAGGCTCTGAAGAAAAAGGAAAGCATATTTCTACCGGAGATAACTGGGATATAAAAGCCAGAGGCTCGGATAATGATAGAGGTAATGGTGGAATTGTCGGAATATACAGTTCATCCAACAATATTAATTATGTTGATAACTATGCTGATGTAACCTGTATATATAAGACGAATCCTTGTGTTGGCGGAATTGCCGGTTTTATAAATCAGAGAGAGGTAATTGATCTTACTATATCCAATGCTACAAATCACGGAGATATATTAAGCTTCCAGAGAGCAGGAGGAATGGTAGGACTTCTTGCATACAGCGGAATTAGATTTGATCATTGTATTAATTACGGAGAAGTAAGAGGTCTTAATACGGGACAGGACAACGCACCAGCCGGTTATATACAGTATGCTATGCATATAACTTCAGATATTGTATTTATGAGTTGTTACAATCATGGAAACATAGTATCACAAACCAATAGAGGTACCGGATATATAACAAACGTTGGTTTCACAGGCAACACCGGAGCTTCACTTAGATTTATTGATTGTGTAAACACCGGAGTTATAGGAAGACTTGCTCAAAATGATAAGAGAATTCACTATGCAGATGATGAGGATAATGAGATTGAACCTGATGCCGGAAATGAACTTGAACAGTCGTGTGGTTTTGCATTTAACGGTGGCTCTTATACAAATTGCAGAAATTATGCAAATGGCAAGATTTATGCATTTTCTTATAATAATGTAAATGCTAAAGATTGCTTTGATGCAAGTGGAACGGATGTTGCTTCAAGAAATCCAACTTACTCTAATGTGTTTGTTCCGTTCTCAAATCTTCATAATAACAGCAGTGCTGTTAGAAATAATTACTATATTACAAAGAATCCGACTGAAAGTAAGAAAGAATATGGTGTATATGCGTCACTTTCATCAGGCAGACTTATAAGAAACGAGGCTGATAATACAATATCAGTTCCTTTTAGTGAGCCTAAGCTTACAAATCGTTATACTTATGCCGGAAATCAAGAAACAAATATAAGCTTTGATTTTGAATATACAGACGAATCACAGGGTATGGATTCATTGCTTATATATCTTAGGGATAATGATACTAATACATCAACATACAGATATTATTCGTATGAATGCATTCTCTATGATGAATCCGGTAATGAGTTAAAGAGATTTGATAATGGAGATGAACTTATACGATTAAGTAATTACAATAATATTGAAGAAGGACTCATAAAGATTGAATTTGGCGAGTATGCCGGCAAGACTGTTAAGAAAGCGGTACTTCATACTAAAAATACAGACCAGAACGGTAATAGCATTAATGAGAGCAAGTTCTTTGGATTTGCCTATGTTCCTGTCGCAAATAAGGATACCGTTTCATATTGTGATGTTTTAAATGAAAATAACATTATAAAGACTGATACATGTATGAATTTCAAATTGTATAAAGATGGATATACTTTCCGTCATACAGATAATAATAATGCAACTATTGCAAGCGATAATATTATCCTGAATGATTATACTCAGTTTGAAAGTAGCAGTGATGTGGGACGTTGGTTTATAGAGCCGGGTACAGCTGATGTTTATATAAAGGCTCAATTTGATATTGAATATGGTCCTAATGCAAAAGGACTTGAAAAACTCTATTTGATAAATGATACAAGTGATGGTAAGCCGAAGTCTAATAATAATCAATATCCTTACTATTATTATGCAGTGTTTACTGATGAGGATGGTAATGTATATTATGATGGTACCGATGCTGAACCAAAAACCATAACCAAGGAAGAATTGACAGAACGTCATACCTATATAGGAGTTGAGGTTCCGGAGTCTTGCAATAAAAAGGTTGTTAAGGTAGAGTTTTATTTCAAGTGCGCTCAAGCAAGGAGAACATGTATTAATTTTAGCGGTTTCAGATGGACTGAAAAGGATAGTGACGAGGCTATGCTTATCCCTTATGATTCTGCTGACTCATACTATCTTAATTTTATAACTGCATATAAAACAGAACTTACCAAAAAGGAAAACGGCGAAAAGATCAGTCTTTTCCCACTGTTTGTGACAGAGGAAAAATCTGATGATTATTCCATTGTATTGGAAGATAATGATCCGTGGAACTATGATTCTGAAAAGAAATATTATACTTACTTCGATGATAAGAGTCCGTATAATGATTTATATGATGTTGCCATAGATGAGGGTGGAAAATCATGGAATAACAATACAAGAGTCGGTGTATTTAAAGAGTTGGATCCTAAATTTGAAGAGTTTATTTATAGCTCGACATATAATCCTAATGTTAAACTGCCTATAACCGGTAGATTCTGGCTTGACACATATAGCAGTAGAGGAAAGTACAGAATTAAATGGAATGCCGTTGCCAATGCAATAGGATACATGACACATTACAGCTTGGAAGATGAAAACGGAAACAT
>JAFUEG010000094.1 GCA_017464045.1 Lachnospiraceae bacterium | reverse complement strand
TTTATTAATCGTATTGTTAAAGATTATCAGGGAAATGAGGATATTATTACCGATGATACGGCTACCGCTATCTATTTTGATTTAGTCTTAAACAAGTATATCAATAAGCAGGGAGAATTGACAGATAAATATTATGAAGACAGGGCAAATGATGAAATAAAGATTGCTGAGGAGGCAAAAGAATTTTCTTGCAGCATTATAGAAATACTTGATTCTATCTATGACAGTAAAGCTATGCAGCCGGAAAATGCTCGAAGTAATAATGTAGAACTTCATGTGGATTATGAAAAACTTAACAGTAAAGAATTTAATAATCTGTGGTCAAAAATCAATAAAAAGACAGTTTATGCAGTAGATTTTGATACAGATGAGTTGATTGAAAAGTCAATTTCTTTACTTAATACAAATCTTCGGGTTGCAAAGATTTATCTGCGTGTTGAAACCGGTGAGATGGCATCAATTGAGTCTAAAGAAAAGCTGGTAACAGGTACATCTTTTGCAAAAAAAGAATCCGGAGTCTATGGTGTTGAATCAACATCGGATTATAATGTGAAATATGATTTGATTGGTAAGCTTGTAGATGAAACAGGTCTTACACGTAAGGCAATTGTTAGTATACTTAAAGGAATTAGGCCGGATGTATTCAATCAATTTAAGGATAATCCGGAAGAGTTTATATCAAAATCAGCCAGATTGATTAATGACCAGAAGGCTCTGGTAATTATGGAGCATATTAGATACGAAGTTGTTGATGAGAAATATGAAACTGATATCTTTGTTGATTCGACGGTCAAGGGTAAATTAGGTGTAAATGCTATGGAAGCACAAAAACATCTGTATGATTATATCATTTATGATTCATTAAATGAATGTGATTTTGCTTCGGAACTGGATACTGATAAAGATGTTGCTGTATATGTTAAACTACCGAAAAGGTTTTGTATTTCTACTCCTGTAGGACGATATAATCCGGATTGGGCAATCGCATTCTATGAAGGAAGTAAAAAACATGTTTACTTTGTTGCAGAAACTAAAGGAACTATGAATTCTATGCAATTAAGAGCGATAGAAAAAACCAAGATTCACTGTGCAAAAGAGCATTTTAAAGCGATTTCCGGTGGAGATGTTGTTTATGATGTAGTTGATAGCTATAAATCACTTATGGATGTTTTATAAAAAATCTAAAAAGATAATTATTTAAAGAAAAATAATATATAAAACGGAGAATATTATGAACAAGAAAAAAACAAAAGAAAAACAGAAAAGGGTTTTGGAGCAGACGTTAGAAAGACTTTATACATCAAAACGAAATTCACCAAAGAGTCTTTTTGTACTGCTGTTATTTCTATATGTTACAGCGACAGTTATTGTCAGTTCCTCTGCCGGTTCATCAGGAACTATTATGGTGGCAGGGCATGCGTTTCAGGTTTATACTTTTGCGGGAGTTTTCTCCGCTCTTTCTAATATTTGCGTTATATTTTTGGCAGTTTACTATGGAAAAACCGGATATTTCACAGCACTTACGGTTCTTTTGATTCAAATTCCTTTCATAGTAATGGGTGTTATTGTAAGGCATAATCTTACGAGCCTTCCGGGAATATTCGGAAATATTCTAACAATTATAGCTATTACTGTAATTTATATAAATAACAAAAGAGTAGAAGAATATGAGAGAAAGCTCCATGACCAGGCTGTTACGGATATATTGACGGGTTTACCGAACCGTTTTGCCTGTTCGGAGCTTGTAACTGAGCTTGTAAGACGAGGTATACCATATGCCGCTGTATCTATAGATATAAATGGTTTTAAAAGTATAAATGAAACAATGGGATTCGACAGCGGTAATGAGGTTTTGATGGAAATTGCCGAAAGATGGAAACGAATTGCAAATGGCGGACTTTCGGGAACTCTTGATTTTATTACACGTTTGAGCGGAGATGAATTTGCACTTGTTATTCGTAATTATAA
Organism: Lachnospiraceae bacterium; assembly: GCA_017464045.1. Next base: position 2,936 of record JAFUEG010000094.1, on the reverse strand, counting down.
CTCTGAGGAAGATATTGTAAAATCTATCAAAATATATGAAGAGGCACTTGGAAATCAATTAACGATTTACGGATGTGACTTTTTTGTTTCTGCAAGCTTTGGTTATGCTCTTTTTCCAGAAGATGCAGACAATGTTGATTCGTTATTTTCGTATGCCGATGCAGCAATGCATGAGGTGAAGCATGCAAATAACAGTGAACATATTATGAAATTTACACATGATATGCTTAAGCTGGAGCGTACATTGGAGTTGGAAGGAAAGATTAGAACTGCACTTGATAATGATACGATATTTTTCCAGCTCCAGCCACAGTATGATATGAATCATAAGCTTCGTGGATTTGAAGCACTTGCACGTATGAAGGATGAGAGTGGAACATTTATCAGTCCGGGTGAGTTTATTCCTGTAGCGGAAAAAGTTGGCTTGATTGATAAGCTTGATGGAATGGTGTTTAAAAAATCAGCGGATTTTATAGGAGAGCTGGTTAAGAAGACAAGTGCGGATATAACGCTTAGCATAAATGTATCGGTCAGACATCTTATGAAGAGTGATTTTTTGGAGGAGATTCGGGAACTTATAAAATCAAGTGGAATTCCTGCCCTGCAGCTTGAGATAGAGATTACGGAATCCATCATGATTGAGTCTATGGATAAAGCCATGAATTGTATCAAAGATTTAAAAGATATAGGTGTTAAAATTGCAATAGATGATTTCGGAACAGGATATTCATCACTTTCTTATTTAAATGATTTTCCGGCGGATTTACTGAAAATAGATAAATCCTTTATCGATAAAATGAATAGCAGTGACAGTTCAAGACAGTATGTTGCGGCTATTATTTCATTGGGACACATTATGGGATTTGATGTAATATCCGAAGGTGTGGAAGACTCAGATCAGCTTGATACTTTGCGCGAAATAGGATGTGATTACATACAGGGTTTTATTTGGGGAAGACCTTTACCTAAAGAAGATGCAGAAAAGGTAGTTATGGATTCACTTGGTTTAAAATAAATGCGAGGTTTTAATGTCTGGTCTTGGACGAAAAAATGAGCAGCTTCAGTATGTAAAAAAAACTGCCGATTTACGGCAGGTTTTTTTTATTGATATGTTTATGGATTATATTGCTCGCCGATAGGTGTAATTTTGGAACCGTCCAATCCAAGTCGTTCAGCAAACATACTGGCTGTTTTTGCATCTTTTGCATGTCCGTTTTTTCTAATGGCATTGGATGCACTCGCACCAAGATGCAGCTCTCCGATATCATCAATGTATACATCTATCTGGTATGTGTTCCAAGTGTTTGTTGCTTTAACAGTCATTTTATTGTGGAATACATATTCATCAATATTACTTCTGCGGATATAATCTCCATCACCCGGGTTCGGGTAATATGCAGGTCCACCGTCCTCGTATTCGGCGATTTTTACAGCTGCCTCATCACTTATTTCTACAAGACCGGCATCTATCATAGCAAGTGCAGTACTTGGATCTGAACATCTGATTTCAGTTTTGTCAACATATACCCATCCTCTTCGAAATGTTTCGGATTCATGAGTTTCCGGATCTGTATAAGTTACAGATTCACCGCCAAAATCACTTGGGTATGCATGTGCGGTAACTGCATCCTTTATTAATTTCGCGTTGTTAATATCTATTGTTTGTCGGCCTTTTTCTATATATCTGATGATAGACAGGCTGATAACGGATGCAAGAACTGCCATTATTGCAATTACTATTATAAGCTCAACCAAAGTGAAACCTTTGTTAGAATTCTTTTTTAGGGTTTTAATCATTTTAATTCCTCCGTATTAGATAAATAATAGATAGTTACTTGCTTTCGAAATTAACAAAATATTTTTGTCTTGTTCATAATTTGTTCATATTATATATCTATTTATATATTTTTTCAATAGGTTATATAGCTTTATATCATGAAATTGTGCACAATCTTAATTGTGCATATTGTACAGAATTGAAAAAATATGATATTATTTTTTGAAATTATAAAAGGGAAGGAATCTAAAATGAAAACAGTATTATGCTATGGCGATTCAAATACATACGGATATAATCCGGCAAATGGATTCAGGTATCCGGAGGATATAAGATGGACGGGGATACTTCAAAAAATTCTTGGTACGGAATATAAAATAATAGAAGAAGGCTGTAATGGCAGGACAACCATTTTTGATGACCCTTTAGAAGGCTGGAAAAACGGACGTGGTTATCTTAAACCATGTCTTAATTCGCATAAACCGATTGATTATATTATTATGATGCTTGGAAGTAATGACCTAAAGGATACTTTTCGTGCAAGTGCTATGGATATTGCTGCCGGTGCCGGAGTATTGGTTAAAGACATAATTGATTTTACGGAAGTTAAGCAGGGATATGTTCCTATAATTATATTGGTTTCGCCACCTGAAATAGGAGACGGAATTACTGATTCGCCATTCTACGGAAGATTTTTTGAGGATGCGATAGAACGTTCAAAAGAATTTCCGAAGTATTATAAAAAAGTGGCAGAGGATTATGGATGCATATTTGTTGATGCAGCATCGTATATAAAACCTTCGACAATTGATTCGTTGCACATATCACCTGAGGGACATAAGAAACTTGCGGAAGTGTTCTGTGAGGTTATTAAAAGTTCTAAAAAACGGTAAAAGGCTTGACAAAACTAGTCGACAATTAAATTTAACGGTTGGAAATGAACTTTTCTTATGCTATAATATCACTTTAGGTAAAATAAAGCATTCTAATGGAGGAAATATAAAAAATGAAACTAGGTATAGATGATGAATCCTGATTTCATATATCTTTATATATTTCCTTAAAATTCTTTAATACTTTATTTGTTCAATTTTTATCCCTGATTAAATTACATATAAATTCATATAGTTTGTTATAACTTTTAGAAAATTGGCACAGT
>JAFUEG010000093.1 GCA_017464045.1 Lachnospiraceae bacterium | reverse complement strand
TTTGACCATGCTGTGTCTTAAAACCTGGTCTTTATACATATAACCCTTTTGCATTTCCTCGGCGACTACATTTTCACCAAGATTTTCATCTTCAATATGAATTACCGCGTTGTGCAATTCAGGATTAAATTCTTTGCCTTCAGCATCCATAGGTGCAACTCCTATGCCTTCAAGTGTTACCATCAACTGACGATAAATCTTATCAATTCCCTGTTCAAAGGCTCTGTCCATGTCCTCCTCAGGTATACTTGCCAAAGCTCTTTCAAAGTTATCAACCACCGGAAGAAGCTTTTCAAGAACATCCTTGGCACCCATGTCAAACATTCTGTTACCTTCCTTTTCGGTTCGCTGTCTGGCATTTTCAAACTCAGCCAAAAGTCTTTTATACTTTTCTTCATTGCCCTGTGCAAGCTCCTTGTATTTGTCAAGTTCAACCTGCATTGCCTTACTGCCTCGTCTGCTACCCTTCGGTACAGGCTTTGGTCTCGCTGATTCTGCTTTTTCTTCGGATACATTTTCTACTTCATCAATCTTTACATCCGTACCCTCAACAGCTTCCTCTTCGGAATCTGCCTTAACCTCTGTTACTTCGCCTTCCACGGAAGTTGCAACAGTTGCTTTTTTCTTTGTGGTTTTATTTTCTACAGCTTCTTTATTTTCTGCTGACACATTTTTCTTAGCCATCCTCATTCACCCCTTTGCGCTTACTAAATATATCATCCAACTCAATGGTTAAGTTTTTAAGTGTACTCACAACCTTTTTATAATCCATTCTTTTCGGACCGACTATACCGATGGTTCCTGTTGCTCCTTCCGGCATCTTGTAGGTTGCCGTTACTATCGAGCAATCCTCCATATTTTGTACCGGATTTTCCTCTCCTATATAAACCTGTATATCATTTGAATCATCTTTATTTCCCGTCGTTTCCTCAAGCAGATGTGAAAGCTCCTCCTTATCCTCAAACTTTTCAAGAAGCTCACTGGTCTTGCTTATATCTCCTATCTCCGGATACTTTAATATATTTGTTGCACCACTTGTATATATTTCAAGTTCATTTGCTTCATTTACGGCATCAACAATTCCCTGAAATATCTGGTCAAGTATAACACTATACTCACCGGACTGCTTCTTCATGGCATTTATCATCTCAAGATTTATATCCTCCAAAGAAGCTCCCTGTAAAAATGTGTTAAGCAAAATATTAAACTTCAGCACATCTTCATTATCAAGAATTGTATCTATTGGTATTATCTGATTTTTAATCAGATTGCCCTCGACAACAATAACCGCCAAAAGTGTTTCTTCATCGACCTTGGAAAGCTGTATGAATTTAACCGTCTTCCTATACTTCGGAGCCGTAACCAGGGTTGCATAATTGGTATTATATGCCAGAACCTTTGCAACCTGCTTTAACAAAAGCTCCATCCGGTCAACTCTTTCAAGCAGTGTACTCTTTTCAACCTCTGCCTCTTCCTTTTCTTCCATAAGGTTATCTACATAAAATCTGTAGCCCTTATCGGTCGGTATTCTTCCTGCTGACGTATGTGGCTGAACTATATATCCAAGCTCCTCCAAATCCGCCATCTCATTTCTGATGGTTGCCGAGCTTAAGTTCAAATCATTGAACTTGGAAATGGTTCTTGAACCAACCGGCTCGCCTGTTTCAAGGTATGTCGCTATAATTAATTTAAGAATTGTCTTCTTACGTTCATCAAGCTCCATTCAATCATCCTTTCTGATTTTATTAGCACTCAAATCTTTCGAGTGCTAACTCTAAGACATAATCTATCACTATGCATGAGTTTTGTCAAGCATTTGTGGAAAAAAATTATTTTATTTTTTTAAAACAGCTATCGATATATAATGAAGCACTTCAAACTTCTCCGGTGCTTCTTTCTCAAGCATAGCCATATGCTCCCTGTTCCATTCTGCCAGCTTGTCTTCAGAAAGTGACGCTCCCACGCCTCTGCATGCGCGCATACGTCCATTCCAGCTTTCTCTTGTAAACGGAACTTTTACCATGGTTTCTTCTTGATCAACTATTTCAAAGTCATCTTTATACTCATCCGGTATCCAGACAGGGTGAACCGTGTCACCCGCACCTGACCAATTCGGACTGTATTTTAAGATTATTTCTTCACTCTTTCCTGCAATTTTATCTTCAAATGGAAGCCATCCCATATACAAAATCACAAACTTACCGCCAGGCTTTATTATGCTTTTAAGCTTTGGTGCAAGTATTTTATGATCGGGATACCAGATACATTGACAAGCTGTTACAACGTCAAAGCTATTGTCAGGAAAATCTATCTCCTCTGCAGGACAGGTGAAAAAATCTATATCCATACCGGCTGCTTTTGCCATAGCCTTTGCCTCTGCAATTTGGTTTTCGGATATATCAGTACCCGTCCATTTAGCACCGTACTTATACATATTTCTCGGTAGGACTCCGGTGCCGGTTCCGATATCAAGAACATGCTGTCCATTTATACATAAACCTCTGTCAACAAGGCTTTTATAAAAAACTTCCGGATATATATCTCTGTACTTGGCATAATCCTCTGATGTCTTTCCCCAGTCAAACGGATTACCACTATCAATTTTGTCATTCTTTATCATTTCATTTCTCCACTTATTTCTTTTTAATCTTAAGCGTCTTTAAATACTCCTTTTGCTCCGGTGTTATGCGGTAGCTCTCACACGCCTTTTGGATTGCCTTGTTGTGTGTCCAGTTATCCAGCTTTTTTTCTTCGATATAAGGCAGTATGCTTTCATACTGCTTTGCAAGTGCAGTGGCAAAATACCAGGCAATCATCATATTGATATAGTACTCCTCGGAACGAACCGCTGCTACAAGCTTTGGATATTTTTCATCATAATCATCATCCAGATAATGCTGCATAAGCATACCGATTGCAAATCTTACGATATAGGTATGCTCTGATTTTATCCACTTTTCTATATACGGTAACAGTTCTTTTTTATGCTTCTTAAATACCTTTGGTGAGGTCTGGTCACAGGTTGCCCAGTTATTTATATAGGGAAAAAACTCTTCAACCTCTTCTATACAAACTTTAAAATCCTTTTCCCCTGATATAATAAATCCGTGTAGCTGGTTTTCATCGAAGTATCTGTGCGGAAGTTCCTTTAAAAAGCTTTGAGTATCCTCTTCCTTTGATATTTCCTTTGCAAATGCTCTTAATGCCGGTGTTCTCACTCCTATAAAATAAGAATCCTCCATACCCGGAATCAGCTTTTTATTAAACTCATTAAACTTCTTATCCTGAAGCTCAAAAAGCCTTTTTTCTATATCTTTTGTAATCATACATAACCCTCTTTTTTATACAAGTTCTCGTAAAAATACTTTCATTAGAACTTATTCTCACATTATCTTACTATAATATTTTTATTCTTTAGTTATAATAGCAACTGCGCAAGGCATCTTTCCTTCAATCACATCAAAAGCAACATTTTCATAGCCTGCATCCTTAAAAAACTGCTTATAAGACTCAAAGTAAAATTCCTTTTTGAAGTTCACACCAAGAAGTTCAATAAATTTTACCATCGTACGCTCTTTACCGTTTTGTATATTAATGTAAGTCGGAATAATAACCTTTCCACCCTTCTTGCAAACTCTGACAAGCTCCTTAATGGCAGCCTGTGGGTCGTCCAAAAGATGAATAACATTTCCCGCAACAACCTTATCAAAGCAGCCATCCTTAAAGCCAAGGTTCATAATATCGGCTCTCTTTATGGTTACATTATTCAAACCCCTGCATTTCTTCTTAACTCTTTTAAGCATCCCTGTAGACAGATCAGTAGCCAAAAGCTTTTTACAATTAGCCGCAATCCTTTTTGTGATAGCTCCCGTTCCGCAGGCACACTCAAGGACTATATCTTTTTTCTCTATCTCCCTCGCTACTCTATCTCCGAGTCCCTTATAGACCTTACCATTATAAATATTTTCAAATAAATCATAAGGTCCCGACATCAAATCCCAAATCATTTTGTTTCCTCCCCGTTAAAAATTTCTTTAAACAAATACAGGAAACATCCATATAAATGTATGCTTCCTGTATTACTCTTAGCCATGAAGTCCGTTTGACTGTCTTATCATATCTTCAACTACAATATCATATATCTCACCTACTGAAGCACAATACTCCAGCAGCTTCCAAGGCTCATTGGTATGGAAATGTATCTTTACCAAATCCTCATCACCTGCTGCGATAAGTGAATTTCCCTCGATATGAGTTGTTATGTAATCTGCGATATCATCCTCATCCAAATCCTCGTCACGACGGTCGATAAGCAGCTGGGTATCATAACGATACGCGAACTGATCATCCTCTGCATCTATACTTTTTACAGGTTCCATTATTATATCCTCCCATTATTTTATTATCGGTTATATAGACCTAACCATAGGCATTATAACATCATTAGGTTATATTTTACAGTATATTTTTTATTCTAACAATACAATATCCGGATATTTTACAATTATCTTAATATCTATATAGC
>JAFUEG010000092.1 GCA_017464045.1 Lachnospiraceae bacterium | reverse complement strand
CAGTTTTGTTCTAATTGTCAATAAAACAAAGCGGACTACATATGTATTTATATGTATATAAAACGTATTTTTTGTAAAAAATTATTAGGTATTATTTTGTTAATAATCAAAAGGATCGAAAGTTGCATACCACTTAGTGTTGATTACATACTTGGAGAAACAAACGAGAAGAAGCATTATAAATAAATCCTCTGCCACAAAACCTCATAAGCAATAACCGCTGTAGAGGTTGCGGCATTAAGCGACTCTACTTTACCCTTCATAGGAATTTTAATCAGTTCGTCGGCAGTCTTACTTACTTCCTCTGAAAGTCCGTTTCCTTCATTTCCAATCAAAAACGCACATGATGTACTAAAATCCTTATTATATATATTCTCACCCTTTAGATGAGCACCGTATACCGTTATACCCTTTTCCTTTAATAATTCTATATCTCTTATCAAATCATCTGATATATACACAGGCACTCGGAATATCGAACCCATAGTGGAACGAACAACCTTTGGATTATATATATCCACAGAATCACCGCTTATGATAATCCCCGTTACTCCTGCTCCTTCGGCAGTTCTGATTATCGTTCCCAAGTTACCCGGATCCTGCAGTTTTTCGATTATAAGTATGAAAGCATTATCAAGTATGAAAGCATTATCCGAAACATTTATTCCGTCATCTGTCAAACTTATATCCTCATCAGGCCTTTCAATCATATCACACTTTTCATTTATTATATTGGATAAATCATTTTCCTTCTGTCTCACCAATGCAAGTATACCCTGAGGTGTGCCTGTATCGGATATGCTATCAAATACTTTATCCGATACAACATAATAATCATCACGATCTTGATAATCATTTCCAAGAATGTCTAAAAGTTCATCAGCAAACTTTTTTGCACCTGTTTCCGACACATATACTAAGGCTATATCCTCCGGCGGTATCTCACGAAACATCCTTATGCCCTCTACGATAAAAACTGACTGTTCGTTTCTTTCCTTTGATGACTTGGATAGTTTCTTTATATTTTTTAGTTTTTCATTTGAAGCTGACGTGATTATCATAGTTCAAACCTCTTAATAATAGCTCAACAAACTCCCATATTTTTAAAATTAATAATTCAATAAACCCATCATATATTTAAAGGCAGCTACTAAATATACTTATCATACATCTAATATTAACCATCTACTTTTTCTCTCTGACCAGCACATTTTTTTCACCGTAGTTTTCCGACAGCTCTTTCATCAAAGCATCATCTGCAAGAACCCTGAAACGATTTCCCATGCGCTTCATAGAACGTGGATTCATGAGCTGGACAAATACATTACTTCTGCCACGATGTTTTTCAAGTATGTTTAAAAACTGTTTTTCTGCCTCGTTATATTTTTGTTCATCAGAAAAGCACACCCATACTTCCTTCTTTTCAGCCTCCAGATCAAGCTTTAATTCATCAATGGTATAGAGCTCAGAAAGTATAAGCTTTGCCTCAGTTTCGGACACTGATGCATTTCCCTTTATAAGCACCTTACTGTCCTTAATAAGCTTATCTCTGAAACGATTATAATCCCTAGGAAATACTATAATCTCAATCTCTCCGTACAAGTCCTCAAGAGTGACAAATGCCATAGTTTCACCATGCTTGGTAGTTTTAATGCTTATTGCTTCAATAAGTCCGCCAACTGTATATGGTATCTTATCCTTAACATTAAATACGCCATCTGAACCGCCCGACATACCATTATTTGCAAATGCTCCTCCATCCATGGATGAAGTTCCTTCTGAATCTTCGTCAGACGTAAAATCTATCGAGCTTGCAGTTGCCCTCTCATTGATTATATCCATGACGTCATCGAGCGGGTGGCCGCTTAAGTAAACTCCGAGTATTTCCTTTTCCGCAGCAAGTAAATCCTCCTTGTCATACTCCTCAACATCAGGATATGCAACCTCAAAATCTGTCTTCTCCTCTTCACCCAGAAAATCCATAAGTGACATCTGACCGGACATGGCATTTTTCTTATCCTGTCCAACCTTATCGAGAATCCTCGGATAGACAATCATCATCTGCCTTCTGTTGCAGCCAAAACTGTCAAAGGCACCTGCAAGTATAAAGCTTTCTATAGTTCTCTTATTGGCTTCCTTGTTGGAAAGTCTTGACACATAATCTTCAAGACTTTTAAACGGACCTCTCTCATCTCTTTCCTGCTTTATAATATCCGGTACACCATCTCCAACACTCTTTACCGCCGAAAGACCATATCTTATGGAGTCCCCATCGGCAGAGAAATCTCCCTTGCCCACATTTATATCGGGAGGAAGAATTTTTATGCCCATTGCACGGCAGCTCTGTATGTACTCTGCTACCTTACCATTGTTATTTCTTACTGACGAGATAAGTGCAGCCATAAATTCTACAGGATAGTGACACTTAAGATATGCTGTCTGAAATGCAACTACAGCATATGCCGCCGCATGCGACTTATTAAATGCATATTTTGCAAAGTCAGTCATTTCATCAAAAATTTTATTGGCAGTTTCCTCATTTATACCTCTGTTAATACAACCCGGAACATTTTCGGCTTCATTACCATAGACAAAGTTCTGGCGTTCCTTAAGCATAACATCCGCCTTCTTCTTTGACATGGCACGTCTTACAAGGTCGCTTCTTCCAAGTGTAAAGCCGGCCAGCTCCATAACTATCTGCATAACCTGCTCTTGATAAACAATACATCCGTAAGTCGGTGCAAGTATTTTCTCCAAAGCCGGATGATCATAAACAACCTGCTCAGGGTGTTCCTTACCCTTTATATAAAGAGGTATAAAGTCCATAGGACCCGGTCTGTAAAGGGATATACCCGCTATAATATCCTCTATATTGGCAGGCTTGAGTTCTTTCATAAAGTTCTTCATTCCGGAGCTTTCAAGCTGAAATATACCTTCTGTCTTTCCCGAAGATATCAAATCATACACAGCCTTATCATTAAAATCAAGATGATCCATATCAATATCTATACCGTGGTTTTCCTTTATGTGCTTAACGGCATCATGTATAACCGTAAGGTTTCTCAAGCCGAGGAAATCCATCTTAAGAAGACCGAGCTCCTCTATAGTAGTCATATTATACTGGGTAGTTATGGCTTCTTCCTTTCCTCTTGACAAAGGAACATATTCATCTATCGATTCACGTCCTATAACTACACCTGCTGCATGCATGGAAGCGTGTCTTGGAAGTCCCTCCAGCTTGATAGCCATATCTACAAGCTTACGGATATCAGGATTGCTATCATATAAATCCTTAAAATCATGATTGGTTTCAAGAGCCTTAGGTATAGTCATACCCAAATCATTTGGTATAGTTTTTGCAACCAAATCACATAAGCTATATGGCATATCAAGTGCACGTCCGACATCACGGACACACATCTTAGCCGCCATAGTACCAAAGGTAACTATCTGTACAACCTTTTCCTTACCATACTTTCTGACAACATAATCTATAACCTCCTGCCTTCTTTCCACGCAGAAGTCTATATCTATATCAGGCATGGTTACTCTTTCCGGATTAAGAAATCTTTCAAAGAGGAGACTGAACTTAATCGGGTCGATATTGGTTATCTCAAGACAATACGAAACTATACTTCCTGCTGCCGAGCCTCGTCCCGGACCAACCGGAATATCATGGTCCTTGGCGTATTTTATAAAGTCCCAGACAATCAGGAAATAATCTACATAACCCATATTTTTTATGGTATTTAATTCATAGGAAAGCCTTTCCCTTAATTCATCGGTAACCGGAGAATATCTTTTTTCAAGTCCCGTCTCGCATAATTCCTTAAGATAGGAAAATGCATCATAGCCTTCAGGAACATCAAATCTCGGCACCTTCTGCTCACCAAATACTATCTCAACATTACACCTGTCGGCAATTTTATTGGTATTTTCGAGTGCCTCCTTTGCATAAGGAAAAAGTGACTCCATTTCCTCGGGTGATTTCAAATAAAACTGTCCGCCCTCATATCTCATTCTGTCTTCATCCGAAACCTTTTTACCGGTCTGGATACAGAGCAAAATATCATGTGCCTCAGCGTCCTCAGCCTTTATATAATGTGAGTCATTGGTAACAACCATAGGTATGCCAAGTTCCTTGGAAAGTCTCATGACTCCCTGATTAACTATCCTTTGCTCAGGGATACCATGATCCTGCATCTCAAGAAAATAATTGTTTTCTCCAAATATTTCCCTATGTCTTAAAGCAGCTTCCTTGGCTTTCTCATAATCATTTTTTCTTAAATGAACCGCTACCTCTCCTGCTATACAGGCGCTTAAACATATAATGCCCTCATGAAACTCCCTTAAGACATCCATATCTACTCTAGGCTTGTAATAATAGCCCTCCGTGAAGCCTCTTGTAACTATCTTGGAAAGATTCTTATAGCCCTCATCTGTTTCCGCAAGCAAAATAAGGTGATAATATCTCTCATCACCTCTTGATGCCTCCCTGTCAAATCTGGAACCGGGAGCAACATATACCTCACATCCGATAATCGGTTTAATTCCCTCAGCCTTGCAAGCCTTATAAAAATCAATTGCTCCATACATAACACCATGGTCTGTAATTGCAAGAGCTTCCATTCCAAGCTCCTTTGCTCTATGAACAAGCTCTTTAATCTTGGCAGAACCATCTAACAGACTGTATTCCGTATGGACATGTAAATGTGTAAATTGCATAGTATTCCCTCTATCGTTATGTTCTTTATACCCCTTAATTAAGTAAAATACACATAATTCCTAATTATCTATGTTGTTTTAGTTATCAACATCCAGGCTTTCACCTGTTGCTTTTTCCTTGCATCTTATAAAAAAAGCCACTATTTTACTTAATGCATCCCTTCTCATAGGGATAACCTCTTTATTTTTTATATATCTGAAGGTAAAATCCTCACCCTTTTCGGCACACATATAAAGATACTTTTCAAGCAATTTTTTTGTATCCTCATGTAAAAGCTTTCCTGCCCTGCCCTTCATGTAATACTCCAAAGGATTCTTCTTATCATAATTTTCCTTCTGGTATATCTTGCAGGCAGCCACCCTGTCACAGAACATTTCTATAACATATCTCTTAGGCATAGGCATACCTACGATACCCTTGGACTTATCCACACTGTAATCAATCCAGTATTCGAGGTGATGCTTATTTCTTCCCTTATGATGAAGCCATGCCTCTGTATATCCTTTTGCTTCCCTTTCCGCATCGTTAGGGCTTCTGTTACCCTGATAATACTTGGCTCCCATGGAAAACTCTGTCCATGAATATTTGGAAAGGTCATGTAAAATGCCCTGCTTATAAAGCCCGCAGGCAAAACAGTTTTTCATAACCTCATACTTATGCTTTGTAATGGTTTTAAAATGCTCCCAGGCCTTAATCATCTATACCACCTCAATCTGGCAGGACTTCATCGCCTCAAGAGAAATTTTGTGGCTTTCCGGTGTAACTCCGGCAGAGCAGCTTTCCACAACACATATCCTTGCTTCAGGAAGTGCAGCCTTAACCAGCATAGCATTGGATATAACACATATATCCGTACAAAGTCCGAGCAAATGTATCTCGTCATATCCCTTTTCCATAACATAATTCATAAGCTTTACACTACCAAAGGTTGGTTTATCAAATATAAGCTTTCCCTCTGCATATTTTCTAAGCTTCCTATCTATCTGCCAGCCCTCTGTATCCTTTATACAATGAATAACCGGAAGTTTCTTTCCTTCCTGCGTATCCATATAATCCTCGCCATGTGTATCTCTTGTAAAGACGATATCGAAACCGTCCTTCTCACATTTTTCTATATATGAAGCCACGTTGTCAACTATGGCAACCGCCTCTTTGGTTCCAAGAGAACCATCTATAAAATCCTTCTGCATATCCACAACAATCAATAATTTTCCCATGTCAAAGCATCCTTTCAATCAAAACTTATACTAAATGATTGTACCACAAAATATCGATTCATAACAGAGCAAAATATTACTCTGTTATAAGCGAGTAGGCCGATATCTTTTTAATCCTTGCCGACAGTATCCAGATTATTAAAAATGAAACTATCATTACAAATACTACCGCAACAATTCCCATCATAGGAAAGACCTTCATATTGGACTTCATAATACCAAGAGAATTAAGCATCATGGTAAGCATATTGTTGGAGCCCTTACATCCGATTATTGCTCCGACTATACCGCCTATGGTTATCTGTGGCATCATGGATAAAGCAAGCTCCATTCTAAGCTGACTGCTTGAAAAGCCGATAGCCTTTTTGATTCCAAGCTCCCGCTGTCTTTTAATTATTATGGTCTTAACAAGAAGATTCATAGATAGAACTATAACCAGGAGTGAGATTATTATCAGCATGGCAACAATCGCAACAGCTATCGTTACTATACTGTTTTCTCCATTCTCCAAAGCATCTATCGCATTGGCATAAGACCACAGCTTATAACCATACATATCCTCTGCATCCTCTACAAGCTTGTTTGAATTATCAAGGGTATGTCCTTTTACAAGCACAGCGACACTTGTCTTATCAAACTCATATCCAAGATGTCTTGCACCGTCCTCGTTTAAGGATATATCCCTTCCATCATTTTGTGCCCCCTGCTGAAGTCCGGTTATTAAATATTTTCTTTCAAACTCTCCATAGCTTACGCTTACCTCATCGCCTATGGTTACACCCAGTATACCGGCAAGTCCGCCACCTATGGTTATCTCATTATCATAGACAGGTACCCTTCCCTCATATACATTTACCTCCGGTATATCCCGCCAATCCTCTGTAATGCTTGCAGTTACCGAGTATCCTTCTACTGTCATTTCAGCATAATTCATCCACCAGATATGCTCTACCTCAGGAAGATTTTTCAATTCATATAAGGCATTTTCATCATCTATAGACAGTTCAACATCCGGTGCAACACTGTTTAACATCCTGTAAAGATTGGTTATATCAAATATTACATTGTATGTAAGATATGCTGCAAAGGTTGTAACGGCACCGATTGAAAGCATAATTACAAAAAGCAGGATATTTTGCTTAGTATTTCTAAGTATTGATTTTAAAGCAAGTATCCATGTAAGCGGACCGCTCGTTCTCTCGATCGGTGCAGGATTTTTCTTAAAGCTTTTTGAAGCAACTCCGAATCTTAATGCCCGGACAGGATCAAGCTTTGTTATGGATTTTGTACTCGCCATGGAAACGACAATAACCGTTCCGACTATTATTAAGGCTGTAATTAAAGCCGCTACTAAATCAAATTCGTAATCCCATACCAGTCCGCAAAAGCTTCTCATTCCATTTTCTATCACAGGCATAATCATATATGAGAGTCCTATGCCTGTTACAACTGCCGCAAATGTAGTTGCTGCAAATTCTATCACCATGGACGTCCTTATCTGCTTTGAGGTATATCCGAGAGCCTTTAACGCACCCATATTGACGATATTTTGCTCTATACTGTTGGATATTCTGAAGTATATGATAATCATGGAAATAATTGTTATGATTATTGCAAACAGGCTAAGTATCGCTGAAACAATGTTTTGCATATAAACCGACTCTGTAATATAGGAATCAACATCCCAGGCATAAGCCATGATATAGTGTTCACTAAAGGTTTTTGTAAGTCTTCCGGCTGCATCCTGCGGTTTTATTCCCTCATTTACCTTCATATAAATAATTCCGAAATCGTAAACAGAATATCCTTCCTCCTCAAAACCATCAAGTCTGCTTTGGCGTTCATTATACCATTCGTTATAGGTTTTCGAGTCAACATATGTTATGCCGTAAGAAGATAACATTCCCTGAAATATACCTGCCACATGAAAGGTACGTGGTCTGCCATCTACTGTTACTTCAATCTCATCGTCCAGATTTACTTTAAAAAAATTGGTATTTACATTTATTGAAATGTATATGGGATTATCATATTCCTTATCGGAAAGCTCAACAAAATCGGGAGCCTCTATCTCTCCCCATTCTCCGTACGGAAGGCATTGAAGATAAACTCTGCTTGTATCATATGCATCCTTGCTGTCCGAGTCATACTCTTCATCTTCCTTTACAAATTCCTTCTGTATAGGATTAATCTTTTCATATGATGCTATATAATCTGCGGACGCAATAAGCTCCTCCAATTCAAAAAACCTATCACGTTCCATATTATACTGCACCATAAGGTCTGCACTGTTTAATTCTTCCTTTTTTATATCAAACAGCTTGCCATACCCTATAAGAATCATTATTCCGCTGTGAAGTAAAACAACAGAAAGAACCATGATCAGAAAAAATGTCATCATATGTGAAAAATCTTTTTTGAAATTAGATTTAATCAGTTTTCCAAGCATATTCTACCATCCCATCTCGGCAAGGAAAGCCTGAAGCTTTTCGTGTCTTGCCTTATCCCCGCTTTCATAAGCTCCAAGCTCACATTCTCCGCATATCGCACCGTCCTTTAAATAAATAATACGATTGCCTCTTCTTGCAGATTTCATATCATGAGTTACCATCACTATCGACTGTCCGTTTCTGTTTACCTCAGTCAAAACATCCAAAACCGCAGTACTGCTGGCACTGTTTAACGCACCTGTCGGTTCATCTCCAAATACAAGGGACGGAGAATTGATAAGTGCCCTGACTATACCTACACGCTGCGCCTCACCACCGGAGAGCTGATTAGGAAACTTATTCCAAAGCTTTCCGCTTATGCCGACCTCATTAAATAATTCTTTAGCCTTTTTAACAAGCTGCTTCTTGTTCTGTCCTGTCAGAAGTCCCGCACTTAATACATTATCCATAACACTCATAGTATCTATAAGATGCACCTGCTGAAATACAAAGCCGCAATGCCTTCTTCTGAATATAGCAAGCTGGTCACTGTTAAAGCCGGTAATATTCTTATCACAAAATAAAATCTTACCACTGCTTGCCTTATCCATACCCGAAAGTGCATACAAAAGAGTGGATTTACCCGCTCCCGAGGAACCCATGATAACAGTAAAATCACCCTCGTAGATTTCCAAATCCATATTTTCTATGATATGTTGTGTACTACCTCCGACAGAAAAGCTCTTGCATAATTTATCTGTTTTAATAATTATATTTTTAGACATAGTTTTATCCCTTTATTCGTACTGCTTTTCCTTTTTCTTCTTGACCGCTCCGACAACTATAATAATAGCTATAAGAAGAAATACTCCGCCGCCGATTAAAAGGCCTGTGCTTACCTTTCCGTCATTTTTCTTAAGATTTTCTTCATCAATCGGAGCAATAACATTTAACGAAAACTCCTCCTCAAAGGAGCTTACATTACCCTCTGCATCCTCATAGCTTATAACCGCAACGACCTTTCCTTCTCCTACACTTTCACCTGTTACGGACATATCAACGGAGTTACTCATACCCACATCAATGGTTCCGACATAGGTGGAGATATCCTTGATATTGTCTCCTGTAAAATCAACGCTGACATTGTAAACCTTATCCTTGCCGAGGTTATTAAGCTTAAAGGAAAAGCTGGTTTTTCCGTCTACAGTTATGGTTGACTTTGAAACTCTCTTTTCTGATGTAGAAAGCTTCGGCTCCTGAATAACCGGTACAGAAACTGCTGCTGTATCCTCGTATGTATATCTGTTCTTATCCTCATAGGTATATGAGACATTAAGTGTATATGTCTTTTGTTCAAGATTTCCCCTTGTCTTAAGGCTTACCGTTACATCATACTCCGTATCCATATCTATACTGTCTATGTAAATGGAATCTGAACCCGAGGTTGTGATTATCTGATTATCCTCACTTGAAAGCTTAAGACTTATATTCATAAGCTTGGTGGTGGTTGATTCATTTTTAAGGTGAAGAACCATATCAAATTCTTCTCCTGCCTTTACACTTCCGCCGTCTATATCCGCACCGGTAACCAAAAGTCTAGGTGTTACATAAGCAGCCTTAGCATTTAAGCTTTCTCCCCATAAACCTCCTGTCACTCCTGCAAACAGCATAACAGCTGTCATAAGAAGCACCAATAATTTACTTGTTTTCTTTTCCTTGATTTTCATAACTATCTCTCCTTATAAAACTCTTTAAGTCCGTCAGTAACCGTTACGTTATTATCCTCATCTATAAATACTGCTTCCGCATTGTAATGCCTTAACAAATCCTTAGATTTTTCATACCCAAGTACAAAGCATGCGGTGGATAAGCCGTCACTTTTTAGTCCGTTATCACAAACCACTGTTACCGAAGCAAGTCCCGAAGCTGCCGGATAACCTGTGTTACTATCGAGGATATGGTGATATATAACTCCATACTTTTCAATATATTTTTCATAACTTCCGGAGGTTGAAATGTATTTGCTAAATCCATCCTCACACGGATACTCCAGATAACCTATCAAATCCTCCTGTGAACCCTTCGGGTCACGGATTCCCACCTTCCAGGTATTATCCTCTTTCTTATAAGAATCCTTTGTTCCGTAGATTAAGATGCTTCCGCCCACGCTCACCATAGCTCCGCTTATGTTATGTTCTGTAAGCATTTCATATGCCACATCAAGGGCATATCCCTTTCCTGTTGCGCCAAGGTCAAGCATCATGCCTTCCTTATCAAACACGACATAATTATCATGCTCATACATAACTTCATCAACAGCTTTATAATCAACATATTTTAATGCTTCTTTAATTTGCTTATCCGTAGGAACGGTAAAATTCTCTGACGTTGCTTCCTCGATATTCCATAGATTTGCAAGCGGTCTTATGGTAAGTTCAAGTGCCCCAAAGCTATCAACGGATAGAACAGCCGAATCCATAAGCGGCTTCATCAAACCATAACTAATATAATAAGGCTCACCGACTTTATACTCATGATTCAATTTATATAGCTCACTATCTTCACTTCGCCATGATATCAGCTTCTCATCAAGCTCTTTAATCTTATCGACTATATAATCCGGCTTGAAGCTCTTATCCTTATTACCATAGATAGTGACCTCCACAGACGTACCCATAGCAAAATCATAGACTGTCTGATATACATAGTCACCACCGCTGTTGCTATTGCTCTTTTTGTATGCTACAAATACAAGTATAAGAACGATAGCCAGCATAAGCATTTTTAAAAATTCAATAATTTTTCTGTTCATATTAATGATGATATCCTTCCATACGCTTTGTGTAATCATCAAGTGTAGCCTTAAGCTTGGCATAGTCCTTATCACTTAAGGAACCGTCAGCCTTTAATTCGCCCAGCCTTTTTTCTGCATTTTTTCTTGCACCGATAGCAAGATCCTTGTAGTTGTTTTCAAGGTTTATCTGTAT
>JAFUEG010000091.1 GCA_017464045.1 Lachnospiraceae bacterium | reverse complement strand
GCATTTTAAAAGGCACAAGATTCCGATTGAAAAAACCTTTATATATACGGCACAGAATCCTACCTTCAGAAGGGCAAGAGAGATTGCCAATTTACTTCTTATGGAGTATAGGCTCGGAAATGTTGATGAGATAAGAATTATATACAGCAATTTAAAAAGCAGTGTCGACTCCGAGGTGGTTGTTGAAAAGCTTCTGCCGTTTGACAGGGCAGACTTCGGCGGAAGACCGAAGGCAGAAAGCCGATTTAACCATGATCCTTTGGATAAGGGAGAGGATTATGAGTTTTATCCGTCGGCGGAGAGCGTGCTTGACAGCATAGTCCCAAGCTATGTGGCAGGATATCTGTACGGAGCATTGGTTGACAGCTTTTGCAGTGAACAAAATGCCAGAATGGCAGCTATGAGCTCAGCAAATGACAATGCCGAAAATTTGCTCGGAGAGCTTTCGATGGAATACAATCGTGTCAGACAGGCTGCGATAACCCAGGAGATAACTGAGGTTGCGGCAGGCGCTAAGGCACAGAAGAAAAAAAGACAAAGGGAGGCGGAGATTAAATGAATAAAGGAAGAATAGTACAGGTATCGGGACCTGTTATAGATGTCCGCTTTGATAACGGTAATCCGCCTAAATTAAGAGAGGCGCTTACAGTAGAGGTAGATGGAGAAAGAAAGACCATGGAGGTTGCACAGCTCCTTGGTGATAATGAGGTTAGATGTATAATTCTTTCACAGAGTGAGGGAATAGCAAGAGATATGGAGGTTACCGCAACGGGAACCGGTATATCCGTACCTGTCGGTGCTCCGACTATCGGACGTATGTTTAATGTACTCGGAGATCCGATTGACGGGGGAGATGCCATACCGGAAGATGCTGAAAGATGGAATATACACAGAAAGCCGCCGGCATTTTCAGAGCAAAGCACAAGCATTGAGATACTTGAAACCGGTATCAAGGTTGTAGATTTGCTTGAGCCATATGCCAAGGGTGGTAAGATAGGTCTTTTCGGAGGTGCCGGTGTAGGTAAGACGGTACTTATTCAGGAGCTTATCCATAACGTTGCCATGGAGCATGGCGGTTACTCAATCTTTACCGGTGTAGGTGAGAGAAGCCGTGAGGGTAATGACCTTTGGAGTGAGATGAAGGAAAGCGGAACCATAGATAAGACTGCGATGGTATTCGGTCAGATGAACGAATCTCCGGGAGTAAGAATGAGAGTAGCACTTTCGGGACTTACCATGGCAGAGTATTTCCGTGACGTAGAAAACAAAGACGTATTGCTTTTCATAGATAATATATTCAGATTTGTACAGGCGGGTTCGGAGGTTTCCACACTTCTCGGACGTATGCCTTCAGCCGTTGGTTATCAGCCGACGCTCGCTCAGGAAATGGGTGATTTGCAGGAGAGAATCACTTCAACGGGAAAGGGTTCCGTAACCTCCGTTCAGGCGGTTTATGTTCCTGCGGATGATTTGACTGATCCTGCACCTGCCACTACATTTTCACATCTTGATGCAACTACGGTTCTTAGCAGAAAGATTGCCGAGCAGGGTATATATCCTGCTGTTGATCCTCTCGAATCCACCTCACGTATACTTGAGGCTGATATAGTTGGTGAGGAGCATTACCGTGTGGCACGTACCGTACAGGAATATCTCCAGAAGTACAATGAGCTTCAGGATATAATCGCCATACTCGGTATGGATGAGCTTTCGGATGCCGATAAGCAAATAGTAAACCGTGCCAGAAAGATTATTCGTTTCCTGTCCCAGCCTATGTATGTGGCAGAGAAGTTTACCGGTAATCCGGGTGTATATGTACCGCTTGCCGATACCATAAGAGGCTTTAGTGAGATATTGAGCGGCAAATACGATGATTTACCTGAGGCTGCATTTTACAATGTCGGAACCATAGAGGATGCGGTTGAAAAGGCAAAGAAGCTGTAGTTAGTCAGATAAATTAAATTCAAAAAGATTTTTATAGAGATTAATAAGCATAAAATTGTAAAGCAGGCTATAAAGAGGTGATATTTTAGTGGAGCATACATTTAAAGCAAGAATATATGAGGCGGACAGTCCGTTTTTTGAAGGGGAGCTTACTTCGGTAGTAGTCCCTGCGATAGACGGAGAGTATGGTGTATTGGCTAACCACAGAAATGTCGTTATAGCTATCGTTCCGGGAAATATGCACTATACTTTACCGGATGGCACAGTAGAATATGTTATCGTCTCCGAGGGCATGATGAGGGTTGAAAATAACGATGTATTAATCCTCATTAATCATGCCGAAAGACCGGATGAGGTAGAGATAAACCGTGCCAGAGAAAAGGAAGAGGAGCTTATCGAAGCAAGACTTCAAAAGAAAAGTGTAGAAGAATATCTCGAGGCTGAGCTTATGATGCAAAGAGCCATGGCAGGCCTTAGAGACGGCGGCCATAAAGTTGATTAAAAGAGTCATAGGGCGTGAGCCTTGTCATACCCAATATTATGGTATAAAAATCGAGAACACCAAAATAGTTACACGCAAAGCTCACTGGCGCTCACGCTTTGCTTAGTAACTTTTTGGTGTTCTCGATTTTATACTTCTTATGTGACAAGGCTCACGCCCTATAACTCACTATAATTCATCGGATAAAATAAGCTTATTGCTTTCAATAAGACTTTCAAGTTCGGATTTTGGTACCGGCTTGCTGAAATAGTAGCCTTGGACTCTTTCACAGCCGATTTCCTTTAAGAATTCAAATTCTTCTTCGGTTTCAACTCCCTCAGTGAGAGAGCGTATGTTAAGTCTTTTACAAAGATTTATTATTATGTTGATGATAGGCTTGGTATTGGCATTTTCTTCAAAGTTGTCAAGGAAGAGCATATCAATCTTAAGAACATCAAAATCAAAATCCTTAAGAACATTAAGTGAAGAGTAACCGCTTCCGAAATCATCAAGCCATATATTAAAGCCTTTCTCACGAAATCGCTGCATGGCGTCCTTTAAAAGCTCATGCTCCTTGGAAAGGGCGCTTTCGGTAATTTCTATCTCCAGATATTCTTTTGGAACATTGTATTTTTTTGCGGTATCGATAACGTAATCAACCATATCGCATAGATTAAAATCAAGCTGTGAAAAATTAAGTGAAATCGGCAAAAGTTTTTTGCCGGATTTTTTTGCTTCGTTATAATCCTTACAAACCCTCTCGACAACATATTTATCAAGCTTATGAATCATACAGACATCCTCAAGAGTTTCTATAAATTCGCCCGGAGGAAGAAGACCGTACTCCGGATCTCTCCAGCGTGATAAGGCTTCAAGTCCGCATACCTTTTTATTTTTAGTCCATATGACAGGCTGATAAAATACTTCTATATATTCGTTTTCAATCGCAAAATCAAGGTGATTTATTATGTACTGCTTGCGCTTTTGTTTCTCATAAAGTGAATTATCATATATACAAAAATGCTTTTCGGCGTTCATCTTGATGCTGTTGCAGGCAAAACGCGCATGGTCAATTGAGATGGATACTCCGACACCTTCTTCTGCCTTATAAGCACCAACCTTTAAATCAAGAAATGCTTCACCCTGGTGTTCGTGAAGCCAGTTGGCAAGAGCCTCGGTCTTTTCGTGTGCATCTGTTTCGGAGGTAAGGACGATAAAATGATCATCAGAATACCTTGCGTAAGCGCTTCCTTCATATAATACAGATAGCTCACTGGCTATATCACGAAGCAGATTATTGCCTTCTTCAAAGCCGTATTGCTCATTATAGGTTTTGAAATGCTCTATATCATAATATAAGAAATATAAATCCTGTCCCTTTTCAAAAGCCTCCTTTAACATCAGCTTTGCGGTTTTACCGAACTGTCTCATATTGGCAATGCCGGTTAATTCATCGCGTCTTGAAACACGCTCCAGATGGGAATTGCTTTCCTCAAGCTTTTCATTTGTAATATGAAGTTCGTTATTTGCTTTTTCAAGCTTTGCATCTTTTCTTGCTTCGGACATACGCTGGTGGTACATACTTATACTTATCATAAGACATGCCATCCAGGTTGTAAAAAGATTGATATTGGTAGCTACTGTTGCAGGTACTTCATTGGAGCATATATGATAAAAGAGCAAAAATGTTGCAGAGAGAACTATAAAAGATATGATAGGGCGCCAAACCAAAAGACAACAGGAAAATAGAATCATTGTTATGAAGCTTAAAATCTGTTCGCCCTTTATGTAATCAAGGTATGAAACATACATACCAAAATATATGCAGATAGCTGAATAAACAGCAAGAATAATCAGATTTGTGCTGTGAGAAAGACGTTTGCCCTTCAGATAACGGGTTGCATGTACAAGCATGAATACAGCTGCTGAAAGAAGAATAACATAAGAACGAAGATGGGTGATGATCCATCGGGTAGTTCGTGGTTCACTGTCAAACAAAACTATGGTGATAATACGTTCAATGATCCAAAGCTCAACGAACACAATAAATACAGACAAATAGATAACTGCCTTCATATTAGCAAGCTCCATATGATTTTTGGTATATGAATCATGTTTGTTAAGCCCAAGGCTGTATTTTATTTTATCACCCATTGTAACACCCCAAAATTTTTTTGTAATTGTTTAAAGAAATAAATAACATTTATATTTTAACATATAATTAAGGAAATAAGAAGTAAAATATATACTTTGTATATTCAAAAAGTAGGTTTTGTTCTAAGTATGTTATATATCAATAATTGCTTTGAGCCAAAGCAATTATTAAGTTGAAACAAAAAAAATATATTTATTGAAATATCAGTACATAAAGTATTATAATAGGACATGTCTAATTGTAAAATCTGACATATATGTTTTGTATGTACAATATGAAAAGGTGAGGGAAAAACAATGATAGATTTATCAAATTATCCTAATTTAAATAATTTTGCCAATAGTCTTGGCGGAGTCAGAAAAGCGGCACTCAATAAAAAGCTGTTGGAAAGATCAGAGGAAAGCTGGAGAACCATTACTCAGGAAGAAGTTGTGAGTCTTGAACAGCAGGTTCCGTATGCTAAAAAGATTATGAATGCGTATGTTACACAGACAGCAATTCTTTATATGACTAATCATGCTTTATTTGTAATACCTACAAGAAATTTAATCTGGGTTTACGGAAGTATAACAACCATGCGTATGAATTTTATACCATACAGCAAGCAGCATAGTCTATTGGCTGTTACAAGAGATGGAGAATCTCATAATCTTGGTTTGGCAACAACAGGAGGTTTTTCAAAGAAACGTCCATGTGATGTGGCAATTACTGAACTTCAGCAGGTACTTTCACCTGTAAGGCCGGGCATAATTTTCGGATATTCAGATCAGGTTGCCAATGCCGTTAAGAGTAATTTTGCAAGCGTTGTTCAGTCTGTAGATGCAAGAAACGGCGGGCAGACGATGTAGTAATATGAACATTATTTTAAGATAAGCGAGTGGATAAATTATGATTTTTATGGACTGGCTTGTATGAAACTGAAGTAGAATAAAAATGTGTTAGGAGTAATTTTATGAGAGCAGCAGTTATTATGGGTTCAACAAGTGATATGAGCAAGATTGAGCCGGCAGTAAGTATACTTAAGGATTATGGCGTTGATGTAGATGTAAGGTGCCTTTCAGCACACAGGGCGCATGCGGGTCTTGCGACGTTTATTGAAGAAGCAAATTCAAATGGTACAGAGGTAATAATAGCAGCAGCAGGTATGGCGGCAGCACTTCCTGGAGTTGTTGCAAGTATGACCGTACTTCCTGTAATAGGAGTCCCGCTTTCGGGTTCTGTTCTTGATGGAACAGATGCACTTTATTCCATAGTGCAGATGCCGTCAGGAATCCCTGTTGCAACTGTTGCGATAAACGGAGGAAAAAATGCGGCATATCTCGCATTGGAGATTATGGCGATAAAGCATGAGGAGTTAAAGGCAAAGCTTATTGATTATCGTAAGCAGATGGAAAATGATGCAATGAAGGCAAATGAAGAAATAATTGCAAAATTTTCTTAGGTATTGTTAGTTAATCATTAATCGGGTTAGTGATTACTGACCCGGTTTTTTAGTGGGAAAGATTATAATTTAAGGAGGAAAAAATTGCAGGGATTAAATGACAAACAGCAGGAGGCATGCTGTTATACAGAAGGTCCGCTCCTTATACTTGCGGGAGCAGGAAGTGGAAAAACAAGGGTGATTACACATAGAATCGCATATCTTATAGATGAAGTTGGGGTTAATCCATATAATATTCTTGCCATCACATTTACAAACAAGGCAGCAAATGAAATGCGCGAAAGAGTAGATAATCTGGTAGGGTATGGTTCAGAAAGTATATGGGTAAGCACATTTCATTCGATGTGCGTAAGGATTTTAAGAAAGCATATTGATAAAATTGGAGGAACAAGAGATTTTTCCATATATGATACCGATGAGCAAAAGGTTGTTATGAAAGAGGTTGTAAAGTATCTTAACCTTGACCCAAAACTATATCCGGAAAAAGCTATGCTTGCAGTTATATCAAAGGCAAAAGAAAATTATATGTCACCTGATGATTATGAACGTGAGCATGCCGCAAGCTTTCGTGATCAGCAGATTGCCAATATATACAGAGAATATCAAAAGAGATTAAAGAGTAATAATGCTCTTGATTTTGATGATTTAATATATCAGACTATTTTTTTATTTGAAACAAATCCTGATGCACTTGCAGAATACCAGGAGAGATTTAGGTATATTATGGTAGATGAGTATCAGGACACAAATCACACACAGTTTATATTGGTAAAACAGCTTGCCGCAAAGTATAAAAACCTTTGTGTGGTAGGAGACGATGACCAGAGTATATATAAATTTAGAGGTGCCAATATTTATAATATACTTAATTTTGAGGATACATATCCTGATGCCAAGGTTATAAGACTTGAGCAAAATTATCGCTCCACATCTAATATATTAAATGCTGCAAATAGTGTTATAGCCAATAATGAAGGCAGAAAAGAAAAGAAACTTTGGACTGAAAACGAAGAGGGTGAAAAAGTAAAATTTACAAGGTATGCCAATGAGTATGATGAGGCTGAAAGGATTGCCATGAAAATACGCTCATTAAACAGACAGGGGATAAGTTTCGATGATATAGCAATTCTTTACAGAACCAATAATCAATCACGTGTATTTGAAGAAAAACTTATATATGAAAACATTCCGTATAAACTTTATGGTGGTACAAACTTTTATTCCAGAAGAGAAATCAGGGATATGGTCAGTTATCTAAAGATACTTGTAAATCCAAGTGATGATACTGCAGTTAAGAGAGTTATAAATGTGCCAAAGAGAGGTATAGGAGATACAACGATAAATAAGATGAATGATTTTGCTATAGATAATGGCATTAATTTTTATGATGTGGTTGTTGATATAGATGAGGTACCGGGCATGTCAAGGGCAGCAGATAAAATCAAGAAATTTGCTTCTCTTATAGATGAGCTTAAGGGTATGCTTGATGAAGAGGGAGTATTTATAAGCGAGGTCTATGATGCATTGCTTGAAAAGACCGGTTATATGGAGGAACTTTTGGCAGAAGGAACTGCCGAGGCAAAGGCGCGTATAGAAAATATAGAGGAACTTAAAAATAAAATTGTTAAATATGAGGAAGAGGCAGAAAACCCTAATCTAACCGAGCTTCTTGAGGATATATCTTTAGTTGCGGATGTAGATGAAGGTGATGAGGATGGAGAAAAGGTCACGCTTATGACACTTCATAGTGCAAAGGGACTTGAGTTTTCCTGTGTATTTATAGGTGGCATGGAGGAAGGTCTTTTCCCAAGTCAGATGTCTATGGATTCTGATGATCCGGATGCTGTGGAAGAGGAAAGAAGACTCTGCTATGTCGGTATAACTAGAGCGATGAAGGAACTTTATCTTTCGGCAGCCCGTCAGAGGATGATAAGAGGAAATACCTGCTATTCCAATATTTCAAGATTTATAGATGAAATATCAGATGAATATATAGATAAATCCGGTGACTTGTCGGAAGACTCTGATGACATAAGAGGAGGAAGCTTCAGTATAGGTTTTGGTGGAGGATTTGGTCAAAGTGTAATTAAAAAACCTATATCCAATATAGGATTTGGCAGGCCAAAAACAAATCAGAATGATTACGGAAAAAATAATCCTTATGCTAAAAAATCTTTTGGAAGTAATCCTTCAGCCAATCCCGGATTTGGAAAAGCATTTCCAATGGGAGATTCATCATCCTTGGATTATGCAGTAGGAGATAAGGTGAGACATATCAAATTCGGAACCGGAACGATTGTATCGGTTGTTCCTGCCGGAAGTGATAAGGAGATTACTGTTGATTTTGAAAGAGTTGGAGAAAAGAAAATGTTTGCTTCACTTGTGAAAATGAAGAAACTTTAAGTATAAGATATAGTTTACTTCATTTGTGAAAATAAAAGATATTTATATAAGCGGAATATCTTTGCTCATAATGATTTAAATGCATAAATAACAGGCAATAATCTTATATTACTTATATTTTAATAAAATAATATTATTTTGAGTAGAAATAATAGAAAAAATATGTTATAATACGTCCATGGTTCTTTGTTTGGACAAGAACAAGGATAAAAATGTATGAAAGAGAGGTATTTGGTTATGTGCAGAAATTGTGATGAAGTTAAGATTGTACAGAAGGATGATTGTGTTGAAGAAGCTAAAAATGCGTTTTTAGCTGTAGCTATTATCGTAGGTGTTATTACTATAATTGTAGGAATCTGTGTAGCGGTTTATAAGTATCTTACACCGGATTATCTTGATGATTTTGATGATTTCGATGATGATTTCGATGACAGTTTCTTTGATGACGAGGATGACGAAGCTCCTGCAGAAGAGCCTAAGGAAGATACTGAAGAGTAATTTATAAGTATATAATTAAATAATCATCTATATAGCAGGAGGATAAGAAATTACCCTCCTGTTTTTCTTTATAAAATAATGACGTCTTGAGAAAAGAAAGTGGTATAAAAAACTTTGCTTTTTTTAAAAAAAGTTGTTGACAATAATATTTGGTTATAATATAATATGTCTTGCGTCAAGCGATGGGATACATAAAATCGTTTAACATAAAGATTCCATCGGGGTGTGGCTCAGCTTGGCTAGAGCGCCTGATTTGGGATCAGGAGGTCGCAGGTTCGAATCCTGTCACCCCGACTAAAAAGCACTTATATGCATATATAACATGCGGGTGTAGTTCAATGGTAGAACACTAGCCTTCCAAGCTAGATACGTGGGTTCGATTCCCATCACCCGCTTTTTATTTTCGCAAATTATATATTGT
>JAFUEG010000090.1 GCA_017464045.1 Lachnospiraceae bacterium | reverse complement strand
GTCTTTTTCTTCTTAGCAAGGAGTGATTTCTCAGGAGTGCTTGTTGTGATCTCCTCAAAATCAAGACCGGTCATATTCCTTCTTGAAGGTGTATATGGGTTATATGTCTTAATTCCCATTTTATTTCTCCTTTCGATACATACGTTTTATTATCACGCTTTACTGCGTATAAATCATACTTCTTACAGTCCCTCGAAGAGCTCGATATCTGCGCTCTCAGCTGTAAGCTGAACTACTGCCTTCTTAGTCTTGGCAGTCTTGCCGTAGGTCATTCCACGTCTCTTAGTCTTACCGTCATAGTTCATAGTGTTAACCTTTGCAACCTTAGTTCCTTCAAACATCTTTTCAACAGCTTCCTTAACCTGGCTCTTAGTTGCCTCAGGATGTACAAGGAAAGTGTATTTCTTCTCTGCCATTGCATTCATACTCTTCTCTGTAAGTACAGGCTTAAGTATTACGTCATAATATTTGATATCTGCCATTATGCATACACCTCCTCGATTGCTGCTACTGCATCCTTAGTGATTACAAGTGAATCATAGTTAAGAATGTCGTATACGTTGATTGATGCTGACATTGTAGTCTTTACTGTTGGGATGTTTCTGGCTGAAAGAACAACCTTCTCATCCTTATCCTTAGTAACTACAAGCGCCTTTGGAGCCTTAAGTGCATCTAAAATCTTAACGAAGTTAGAAGTCTTAATCTCATCTAAGTTAAACTCATCTACTACGATGAACTTCTCATCATTTACCTTTGAAGTAAGAGCTGACTTGATAGCTATCTGCTTTTCTCTCTTATTCATCTTCTTAGAGTAATCTCTTGGCTTTGGTGCAAATACAACACCACCGCCTGCCCACTGTGGAGCTCTGATGGAACCCTGTCTTGCATGACCTGTTCCCTTCTGTCTCCAAGGCTTTCTACCACCACCGGAAACCTCTGAACGAGTCTTAGCACTCTGTGTTCCCTGACGGCTGTTTGCTAACTGTGTAACAACTGCCTTGTGTAATAAAGTTTCATTTATTTCAACACCGAACACGTTATCATTAAGCTCAAGCTTATCAACTTCTTTACCTTCGATGTTATAAACTGCTACTGTTGCCATCTAATGTTCCTCCTTCCTTAAAGACCGGCTTATTTGCCAACCTTTACTGTTTCCTTAATCATTACTAATGATTTCTTTGGTCCAGGAACGGCACCCTTTACCAAAATTACATTGTTCTCAACATCTATCTTAACTATCTCAAGATTCTGTACTGTAACTCTTACGTTACCCATATGTCCAGGCATCTTCTTACCCTTGAATACTCTACCCGGAGTAGTTGCAGAACCATTTGAACCAGCATGACGATGGTACTTTGAACCATGAGCTGAAGGGCCTGAACGCATTCCGTATCTCTTGATACCACCTGCATATCCTTTACCCTTTGACTTAGCAGTTACATCAACCTTATCACCCTCTGCGAAGATGTCAGCCTTTATTACACTCTCACCTGCGGTATAATCAGCTGCATTCTCTACTCTGAATTCTCTTACGAATTTCTTAGGTGTAGTTCCTGCTTTCTTGAAATGTCCAACTTCAGCCTTACCAGCACCATGTGGGTTTCTGATAACTTTCTTTCCTGAAACATCCTTTGTAACTACTTTTTCCTTCTTTTCGCCAAAACCTACCTGAATTGCATCGTAACCGTCATTATCAACTGTTTTCACCTGAGTTACAACACATGGTCCGGCCTCTAATACTGTTACCGGTGTTAATACACCATCTTCGTTGAAGATTTGAGTCATTCCGACTTTTGTTGCTAAAATAGCTTTCTTCATTTTAAATTTCCTCCTAATTTAATTCACAGCGGATTGCCGAAGCAATCATACTAAATTCATCCTTTCTTATTTCATAGGATGTAATTAGGTATTTACTGCATAACTTTTTTGTTTCTGATTACTTCATCTTAACGTCTACGTATACGCCAGCTGACATATCCATCTTCTGAAGAGCATCGATAGTCTTCTGTGATGGTGATATAACGTCGATGAGTCTCTTGTGAGTTCTCTGCTCGAACTGTTCTCTTGAATCCTTATACTTATGAACAGCTCTTAAGATTGTGATCTTCTCAACCTTAGTAGGCATTGGAACAGGTCCGCTTACCTTTGCTCCTGTACTCTTTACAGTTTCAATGATTTGCTTAGCTGCCTGATCAATTAACTTGTGATCATATGCCTTCAATGTGATTCTCATAATTTGACTTGCCATAAAAAAAGCCGCCTCCTTTTCGCACTTTGTTTCAGTACGACAAGCGGTGACTGTACAACTTTCCCGTGTGTGTCATAAATTTCTTCATTACGATTTCACACGTCATCTCTGCCCCCTTGGCAGATGGTTATTAAGTACAGTGACTTGTCGCCAGTTATTATTAATTGACATTCGCTCCACGAAAAACCCGCTTATTTGCTTAAGCGGCAACCTCCGCTTCAACGCTATCAATGTCACAGCAATAGCCATTATATAACATGTGAAATCATAATGCAAGAACTTTTTTATTTTTTTTATTATTTAATTTTAAATTATTTTAATAATAAACATTTACAGTAATAAAGCTTACAGTATCAAAAAAACGTATTATCTCTTTCATTATTATTACTATTATACTTTTCTGTATATTTAAATCGGGCATAGGTAAATTTTTCTTCCATATTATCTTCCTGCTCTTCTTTAGCTTTTTCCTGTATTTTTTCTACTTCATTATTTATTTCTTCACCGTTATCCGTTTCATCACGGTCATCGTCAATATCATCTTTATTTTGATCACCACGATATAATAAATATCTGTTTTTACTCAATCTTTCAATTTTATTATCATAATTTAACTTGTTCTTCTTTTCAGAATTTTTTAGTTTTATTGTATTAATCAAAGCTATACCGGTAAGCACAGAAAACACGCCAAGTCCTATAACAACCCATAAATTATCCGATTTATCACTACTCGTATCTATATCAAAATAATAAACATTTGGTCGTTGTTCCGACTCATCATAGGTTTCCATCAGGCTTTTTATAAACTCGTCATAATATCTCCGAAGGTTAGTATTTGGTTCAATTTCCACGAGCTTTCCTTCAAAAATCACAGGAGTATGTAAGTATTTTGTTCCGGTTTCATCATACATCCAATCAAGTGTCGTCTGGTAAATCTCGGACATTTTTCTCATATCCTCATTTCCGGCTACTGAAATTGAAATAATACTTCCGTCATCCAAAACAATTGGATAATACTTTTTCTTTGTAAATTCACCACTATTTATGTCATCAAAATATTCAACCAGCCTTGAATAATAATCATAAGCAGCATAAACTCCTACACTTACATATTCTCCCTCTTTTAGTTCACCATTTTTTACAAGAGTATTTATGTCATTAGACTGATTATAAATACTTATATATCGCAAAAGGCTTATAACGAAAGAAACCAGAAGAATTACGAGTGATATTCCAAATATCTTAATTAATGTTTCATTTTTCAGAATACTCTTTCTTTTTCCTGTAATCACGCCATAATCCGACCCCGATGTTCTCTCAGTACCATACATTACAATTTAAATCCTCCGTCATCATCTTTTCGATTTCCACTTACTATATCATTTATGTAATCATTTTCCGGAACATTACTGTAACCAACTATATCATTGCCGTATATTTTTCCGGATTCTGTTTCATCAAAGCTGTTTTGTCTGTTCTGCATAAATGCATTGCTGTCATATCCTGCCTTTTCAGCGGTTTTCATAGCCTTTAAGTTCTTAGCACTGGATATAACAATGTATATAAACATAGCAACAATGAGTGAACCTATTATATAATAAAACAATGTTGAACGCTTGTTATCAGTTGTATCTATAGTAATTTCATAACATTCCGGCAAATATCCCCATGCATAAAACATATTATCAGAATAATAGTCTACGGTTTCATCATAATATCCGTCCACTTTTGATCCTATACTTTTTATCTTTCCTTCAAATACAACAGGTGTATGCAATTGTATCGTTTCCGTTTCATCATGCAAATAGTCCCATGTACTATCAATTATCTCATCAATCATTTGGAAATTTTTCTTTCCTTTGACCGTTAGCGATACAAAAGCACCATTTTTACCATCATCAACATAAACCAGACAATGTTTTTGCTTACTTGTAGTTATACCATTAGTTTTTTGTGTTGTTTCTGCATACCAATCAAAACAGACATTTACACCAATCTGAACATATTCACCCTTTTTAGGCGTCCATCCTTCTTTCACAAGCTCATTAAAATCCTTTGCATCTCCAAAGAAATAATCTCTATGTTTTATGAGATTGCCAATACCAAATCCCACAAGTAAAATACTCACCAAGCCAAATATCACAATATACGTAATATAATTTCCTTTTGTTTTTCCGCTATTCTGATTCATACTGATATCCTCCCCAATTTTTCATAAGTTATTATTGCTCATTATACAAAAAGTGCAGAGATTTTTCAACCTCTGCACTTCATTAATTAAATTGGTTGTTATAGGATTTTAAGCCTTGCCTGCTGAACCAAATACTGCTACACGATCCTTAACCTCATCTCTGATTGCCTGAGCACCAGGAGCAAGAAGCTTACGTGGGTCATAACCCTTGCCTTCAAGATCCTTTCCAGCCTCTATGTACTTACGTGTTGCGGCAGCAAATACAAGCTGACACTCAGTATTTACATTAACCTTAGCAACACCCATAGAGATTGCTTTCTTAATCTGCTCATCAGGTATACCTGAACCACCATGAAGTACAAGTGGAGTGTTACCTGTAACAGCTTTGATGCTCTCAAGCACATTGAACTGAAGGCCTGCCCAGTTCTCAGGATACTTACCATGGATATTACCGATACCACATGCAAGCATTGTAACGCCTAAGTCGTTAATCTGCTTACACTCTTCAGGATCAGCACACTCACCTGTTGAAACGACACCGTCTTCTTCTCCGCCGATACCGCCTACCTCTGCCTCAAGGGAAATTCCCTTTTCATTACAGATAGCAACAAGTTCCTTAGTCTTTGCAATATTCTCCTCAAGAGGGAGTGATGAACCATCAAACATGATAGAAGTAAATCCTGCCTCTATACAAGCCTTAGCTCATTCGTATGAACCATGATCAAGATGAAGGGCTACAGGAACTGTGATTCGAAGTGACTCATCCATAGCCTTAACCATAGCTGCAACTGTCTTAAATCCTGTCATATACTTACCGGCACCTTCTGAGACACCAATTATAACAGGTGTCTTAAGCTCCTCACACT
>JAFUEG010000089.1 GCA_017464045.1 Lachnospiraceae bacterium | reverse complement strand
CTTTGAAGTAAACGTGTTTACACCAGACTGAATATGCTCCGGCTGTCTGCAAAGCTCTTCAAACGGGAACATACTTCATCCACCGCAGACGTAACAAAGGTTACATTTCTCTTTCCTTTATAAGCTATTTAATTATTACTAAAATGCAAGCTTTTCCTCAAAATAAGCCTTTAAATCTTCTATCTTGATTCTCTCCTGCTCCATAGTATCTCTGTCACGAACTGTAACTGCTCCATCGTTTTCGGAATCAAAGTCATAGGTAATACAGAACGGTGTTCCGATTTCATCCTGTCTTCTGTATCTCTTTCCTATATTTCCTCTGTCATCAAACTCACAATTATAGTACTTTGATAATTCTGCATAAATCTTCTCGGCACCCTCATTAAGCTTCTTTGAAAGCGGAAGGACACCAATCTTTACAGGTGCAAGTGCCGGATGGAAATGAAGTACGGTTCTTGTATCTCCACCCTCAAGCTCTTCCTCATCATAAGCTGCACAAAGGAAAGCAAGGACAACTCTGTCTGCACCAAGTGACGGCTCAATAACATATGGGATATATTTTTCCTTTGACTCATCGTCAAAGTATTCCATAGGCTCACCTGATGTGTTCTGATGCTGTGTGAGGTCATAATCTGTTCTGTCAGCTATACCCCAAAGCTCACCCCATCCAAATGGGAATAAGAATTCTATATCGGTTGTTGCCTTACTGTAAAATGCAAGCTCAGCAGGATCATGGTCTCTGTAACGCATTTCTTCTTCCTTAAGTCCAAGTTCTTTAAGCCAGTTAATACAGAAACTTCTCCAATAATCAAACCACTCAAGATCTGTTCCCGGCTTACAGAAGAACTCTAACTCCATCTGCTCAAACTCTCTTGTTCTAAATGTAAAGTTACCCGGAGTTATCTCATTTCTGAAAGATTTTCCTATCTGACCTATACCAAATGGAACCTTCTTTCTTGAAGTTCTCTGAACATTTTTAAAATTAACAAATATACCCTGTGCTGTCTCAGGTCTTAAATATACTGTATTTTTAGCGTCCTCGGTTACACCCTGGAAGGTCTTAAACATAAGGTTAAACTGTCTGATATCAGTAAAATTATGTTTGCCACAGGTAGGACATTCTATATTCTTTTCCTCAATGTAGTTTTGCATTTCCTCATTGGACCATCCGTCAACAGAGCCCTCAATTGTGATACCATGATCAGCCATGTAATCCTCTATAAGCTTATCTGCTCTGAATCTCTCGTGACACTCCTTACAGTCCATCAAAGGATCCGAAAAGCCGCCGAGATGTCCTGAAGCAACCCATGTTTGAGGGTTCATAAGAATAGCACAGTCAACACCTACATTGTAAGGATTTTCCTGAATGAATTTCTTCCACCATGCTCTCTTAACGTTATTTTTAAATTCCACTCCAAGATTTCCATAATCCCAAGTGTTAGCCAAACCGCCATATATCTCCGAACCCGGATATATGAAACCTCTTGATTTTGCAAGTGAAACTATTTTGTCCATTGTCTTTTCCATATGAATACCTCTTCTTAAAATTATTTATAAATTATGATAGCATTTCCCAAGCCATCAAACTTAGCACTGTTTGAACCGTTTATACTGACGTGTCCATTATAATACACTATCTCACCGCTTATGTTAAGTGTAAATGCAGAATCTGCACTAAAAATCTTATAAGCTGCCACACTTGTATCTATGCCTGAAACATATATATCATTTCCTGCCATATCCTTAAGTGCCACATCGCCAAAAGCAAGCAAATCCTGACTATTCATATACGACGTACCGTTAAAGGCATTATAATCATCTAAAGATTTGTAGTCAATTGCTACTTTAACAATCTTGCTATCCTCTTTATATTCCAAAAGCTTTACTGCATCCTTTTTGTCACTGCCGCAGTACTTTTCTATATCTGATTTTATATCATCCTTTAAACCGGAAATATCATAGCTTGTATCAGAAAAATTCTCACAGGCTATCTCACGGATGCTTCCGTCCTCATTAATTGTAATTGTATTCTCATTTATATCACCAATGTAGTTTTCCTTTTTCTTACCACAGGCGCAAGCAAGGCAAAGAATTAAAACCGACATAATTAATACTAATATTTTTTTCCTAAATTTAAACATTTTCATAGCTCCTAAAACACTCATAGTATAAACTCTCAAAGTATAATACAAAATTTATGCAAATATTTCAAGCAAGAGTCGAAAGAATTTCCAAAGACTTGAAATTTTTATCTACATATTCATTTCTGAAACGGTCGGTCACATATCGAAGTTCTGCCATAACATCATCAGAAAGCGTAAATCCGTAAAGCTTATTTATAGGTGTTGAAAGGATATATTGCAAAGTATAAATAAGCGAATCGCTTACCTTATAATTTACTTTCTTTGCAAGTGCGCACTTATCACATAAAAGTCCGCCCGACCTTGCATCGAAGTAGTTTATACGCTCCTTTTCACCGCAATTAACACAGAAAAAAGCCTGTATACCCTCACCTTCAATATCCATAAGTTTTATCTCGTAAATGTATCGTATAAGTTCATTTGAAACCCTGTCATCAAGAAGTGCTTTAAAGGTCACATATAAGAGATTCAGATTATTGGTGCAAAAGTCACCCTCTCTTGTATAGTAAGACATAAACTCGGAAAAATAAGCCGCATAGCACATTTTTTCCATATCATATGCTATATCGTGAAAATACTCCTTCACGTCCACCTTTACCAGATTATATGCATCTCTTGTAGGAAATACCGTAAAGGTTCCCATTACATAGCTTTGACTTGCAGCGGTAAGTGCGGAATTTGGTCTTCTGGCACCATTGGCAAATACAGTTATCTTTCCTCTTTCTTTGGTAAGTATAACAAGTCTTTTATCATATTCACCAACCAGAGTCACATATAATACAATTCCCGTAACTTCAATCTCCTGCCTCATAGCTGCTCCTGTTTATCTAATATCTATTTATAGCCGTATATAAAAATCATCGACATATTATAATAAACAACTATAAACACTAATTTCTGTTAGCAAATTTTTAATCTTCATCCCTGTAACCGTAGTTTTTAATCAATGTATCGCTGTCCCGCCAATCCTTTTTAACCTTAACCCAAAGCTTAAGATTGACCTTCATTCCAAGCAGGTTTTCAATACTGATTCGTGCCTTGGTGCCTATAT
>JAFUEG010000088.1 GCA_017464045.1 Lachnospiraceae bacterium | reverse complement strand
TTTTTGACAATTCACGTGCATTCTTCAAATCACATTTTTTATACTTATTCTTAAAACATACCTCATCCGCAGTAATCGGATAAAAATATTTTCGAGGAAATATATTATTTTCTTTTAATTTATCATATAGCTCATCTCTGCTCATTATATATTTATCCGTCACTACAATCGGATAATAAGCATAATTTCTTTCCACATCCGTATTTCTGTCCAGAAGCTCTATACCCTCTATCTCTTTAATCAATGTATCATATATTTCGCTAGCTTCTCTTCTTCTTTCTATTGCCTCGTCTATATGCTTAAGATTACAAAGACCCATAATTGCTGCAAACTCATTCATCTTTGCATTTGCACCAACAGATACAACGAGTTCTTCTCCACGTATTCCGAAATTTTTCAGATTATACAATTTCTCATATATCTTATGGTCTGAAAATGTAACCGCTCCACCTTCTATAGTATTAAATACCTTCGTTGCATGAAAGCTAAATACGGAGACATCGCCATAGTTTCCTATTCCCTTTCCTTTATATGTAACGCCAAATGCATGCGCCGCATCATATATCACTTTAAGGTTGTATCTATCAGCTTTTTCCTGTATAGCCTCTATATTACATACATTTCCAT
Source organism: Lachnospiraceae bacterium (assembly GCA_017464045.1). Next base: position 3,155 of record JAFUEG010000088.1, on the reverse strand, counting down.
ATACATGAACCGGAAGAATTGCTACTGTCTTCTCTGTAATTAATTCCTCAATCTTTGTCTCATCTATAGTTCCATCAGATGGTTTTATATCACAAAACACCGGTTGAAGTCTGTTTCTTACAATAGCATGTGTTGTTGAGATAAAAGTAAAAGGAGTCGTAATTATCTCGCTGCCCTCTGGAAAATCAAATGACTGTATAGCAAGTTCCAAAGCCATATGACCATTTACCATCAAAGAAACCTCCGGAACATCCAGGTACTCAGATAGTTCCTTTTCAAGTTCTTTATGATATTTGCCCATATTAGTCAGCCAATGTGTATCCCACAATGGCTTAATTGCTTCGATATATTCCTCATACGGCGGCATTGAGGATTTAGTTACCAAAATTTTTTCATTCTGCAATTTTATACGCTCCTGTTATCCCTATGTAATATAGTTATAATTATCTATCTTATTAAAAGAATATAATTCACCAAAATATATATCGGCATAATAACATTATTTCTAAAGTTAATTAATGTGAATTGTTTTATATAGTACGCATATATAAATTTTACCACAATATATCTTAAAATAAAAGAAAAATAGACATATTCATGTTTTATGAATATATCTATTTATGGTACTTATTTATTTCTATTATTTTCCCAATCTCTTGCCCTATTTTCTAATGCCTTATAATCCAAACATCTTTTTGATATAAAACTTTCAGGATATGTATATTTATCTTTATAAAGCTTAAATGCATTTTTTTCTATAGGCAATTTATTTATTTCTTTTAATTCTCTATTTAACAAGTCAATGTATTTACTTTTTTGAGTTTCGTTTTTAAATGTTCTTATTTTATCTATATTAGACATTTCCAATTTAACAATTTTATCTTTTAAAACCGGAAACATATAGTTAAGATTTACAACTCCAATTAATCTATTGCTATCATTATCATATAGTTTATAAAAATCCCTTGCCTGTTTCATCTTTTCATGACGAATCTGTGGATGCGAAACTTGTGTTACATAAGAAAACTCTTCTGTATCAAATAATACACCAAAAAAAGGCTTCATTTTATCTGTTCCATAATCAGAATATGGTATCCTTTCCTCAAATTCCCTAAGGAAATCTAAATATTTATCATCTATATCTATCCAATACATTTTTTCTCCTTTTATGTACAATAAAGGAAGCGATTCACGCTTCCTTTATTTAATACGATTTTGATAGGCTTCGTAACCTCTATTAATACGATTTTGATAGGCTTCGTAACCTCTATTAATACGATTTTGATAGGCTTCGTAACCTCTTAATTATATTATACACATATTCTCAAGTTTGTAAACAGTTTTATACATCAATACTGTCCCAGATCAAACACATAAAACTCTTTAAAATTATCTCTTCCGGTATTAATCACACAAGACGTACCACAACATCCACCAGATGCTACAAATGCCTTACACTCCGACAAAAACTTCAGAGTCGTAAGATATTCCTTGCCCTTTAGCCATCCTTCATTTTCCCGTTCTTTTTTCTGACTCGCCAAAAGCTCTCCCGGATTAATCCTAAATCTTTTCTGGTCTATATAATGAAGTCTGTCACCGCAAAGTTCCTTCATCTTCTGAAGTATATCCTCGTCCTCCGTTGCAAGGTATATCTCTCCATACTCTCCTGCGGCTTCTAATTCCTTTACCTTTTCCATAACCTGCTCCGGCGAGGCCATAATATTGTGTCCCGGAAGGTGAGTAGTAGTATAGTCTGTTCCACGAATCAATAATCCTACCGTCTTTTCCGGATGAGGCAGAGCTGTTTCTCTTTGCTTATCTATCTCTGCTTTCACTCTGTCATTTATGTAATTGGTATTCATCAGTGATATTTCTTCACATTCCACGATTCTCTTCATAAGCCAACGATCACTAAATGTTATTACACAATATGGTGATTCCCACACATATGCGGCATTTTTCCACTCATCGGCTTCTTCTCCATATGGCTGCTTAAAGAATTTTGACCATATATCTTCACCATCATAATCAGAGTACATACTGCCATCAGAGTTTGTCAACCTGATAACCGGTATAAATCCGCTTGCCTTGACATAAGCATACGGATCACCCAGCTTGTCACATATGGACATAAGCCCCACCATAGGAAATACCGGATTGAGTAAAAAGAAGTTTTTGTCTTCATGTTCATTTCCATAAGATTTAAATATAGAAAAGAAGTATACCAGCGCCATTATCTCATCATAAGAAAAATTTCCCTCCGCACACCTTTCCTGATAACCTGCCATAAAAGAATCAAACTGATGTATATACATCGTCTCTCCTTTTACAAGATCGTTAGGAAGTTCTCCATCGGCTATATATGTAACATTATCTCTTCCCGGAATCAACCTTTCAAAGTCTATCCAATCCTCGCCCACGCAAAAAATTCTTCCCGGAAAATCTATAAGAGCATCTCTCAAAAGTATATATGCATATTCTGTAACTCCTATCAAAACTATATCCTTATATAATTCAAAAACTCTGGTATCCGGCGCACCATTTACTTTTTCATAAAAATGAACATAGCCCAAATTATCTACTCTTTTCAACAAACAAACCGGATCTCCAAGCTCATTTAACACCGGTATAACCCCGCCATCTATAAAATGCTTATTTCTGCGCACTTCCTTAAACATTCTATGTGAAAAATGTACAAAGCAATCTGCATCAATTCTCCCTAATTCCACATCTCTTTTACAGATATATATTGGTTCATCAATAAAATCATCAACCGCAAGCAAATCATCATTATGCCCCTCTATGAAAAAGTTTTTTGCTGCAGTATATATTTGTTCTTCTGTTGTTGCACTTATATGAAATATTTCTCCGTTTACTGTAGTTATCATCCTTTTCTCCCTTATTTATAATACTCCCATCACCTTAACATAGTCCTCACTCTTATCACGCATTATCTCCATACCACGCTCAAGCTCTTCAAGAGATAATCTATGTGATATAAGTTCCTCCGGCTTAACTGCACCATCAGCAAGCTTATCAACCACATAATGCCAGTCATCATCTTCTTCATGTGTAAAAGATGAGTTCCAAGTGCCTGTGACTATAAGCTGGTTTCTTAATATCTTCCAATATATATTTTTATCAAGTGTCATATC
>JAFUEG010000087.1 GCA_017464045.1 Lachnospiraceae bacterium | reverse complement strand
TCCATACTTTTCAATTATTTCTTTTTTCATTTCTGCTGTAATCATGTTGTATCCTCCATAAAATAAAATTTAATCTATTCACCGGGTAAAGGGCGGAGATTCCATTTACTAAGTGAACGACTTGATTATATTAACATAATGAATAACCTTTGTAAAGTAAAAATTTCATTAAAAAATGTCCCACTGTCAAAATAAATTTGTAAAAACACTTTATTTTTTTTCCAAAGTATTTATAATACATAATATATCAGACGGAACATTGAAACAAGTATAAAATATTTTACTTTTTCAACTTATCCGCTGTTATGTATAATATTAAAAAGCGAGGAAGTACTAATGAGTGGTTCAAGTTTTGGAAAACTATTTAAAATAACCACCTGGGGTGAATCTCATGGTAAAGGCGTTGGTGTTGTTGTAGATGGTTGTCCTGCCGGTCTATCGCTCGATGAAACCGACATACAAAAGTTCCTAAACAGAAGAAAACCGGGTCAGAACGAATTTACAACCTTAAGAAATGAGGACGACAAAGTAGAAATATTATCCGGAATATTTGAAGGAAAAACAACAGGAACTCCTATATCCCTAATAGTTTATAATAAAGATCATCATTCGTCTGACTATGGAAATATTGCGAGCTGCTATCGTCCGGGACACGCCGATTATACATATGACGAGAAATACGGTTTTAGAGATTACAGAGGCGGCGGACGTTCTTCCGGTCGCGAAACAATAGGTCGTGTTGCAGCCGGTGCAATAGCAATAAAAATATTAAATGAGCTTGGAATAGATTTATGTACCTATGTCAATTCTATCGGAGAGTTGTCTATAGATAAAAATAATTTTGACAAAGAAGAAATAAATAATAATCCTTTTTATATGCCTGATGCCTCATGTGCTTCAAAAGCAGGTGACTATCTGAAAAATATAATAAAAGAAAGCGATTCCGTAGGTTCATCTGTTGAATGTATAATAAGCGGTGTTCCTGCAGGAATAGGTGAGCCGGTTTTTGACAAACTGGATGCGCTTTTAGCTCAGGCTGTCATGTCAATAGGGGCAGTTAAGGCAGTGGAAATCGGTGACGGCTTATCCGTTACAAACCGATTAGGCTCAGAAAACAATGATAATTTCCACATGCAAAACAACAAGGTTGAAAAAACAAGCAACCATTCAGGTGGAATACTCGGCGGAATAAGTGATGGTTCAGATATAATACTAAAAGTTTCATTTAAACCGACCCCGTCCATATTCAAAGAGCAAAAAACCGTGACAAATCAAAAGCAGGATACCACACTTTCCATAAAAGGCAGACACGACCCAATAATCGGGCCACGTGCAGTTGTAGTAGTTGAATCCATGTGTGCAATCACACTGCTCGACCTTATGCTCCAAAACATGGGCACCAAGCTTTCAAATCTCAAAAAAATATACAACTAAAAAAAGCAGGAAAAGCCTTAGGCTTTTCCTGCTTTTTTTACTTTTATAATTTGGCACGAGGATGTGCTTTGTCATATTCCTGTTTAATTTTACTTTGACGACTCTTAAGATATATCTGAGTTGTTGATATATCCGAATGCCCGAGCATTTCCTGCACTGCCTTTAAATCTGCTCCATTATTAACCAAATGTGAGGCAAACGAATGTCTAATCATATGTGGAGTTATATCTTTATCTATTCCTGCTTTTCTGGCATAAAACTTTATTAGTTTCCAAAAACCCTGTCTGGTCATTTTCTCCCCTTTTAAATTTGTAAAAAGGAGTTCACTTTCGCCACACATATCCTTTCTGGCATTTTTTATGTAATATTCTAATGCTGATTTTGCTGCATTTTCAATAGGAATAACCCTTTCTTTATTATTATCCCTGCACAAAATATAACTCAGAGTTAGATTAACATCCTCCAGTTTAATTGATATAAGCTCTGAAACCCGCAAGCCTGTCGCATATAGAAGTTCCAACATTGCTTTATCTCTTATCTCTTTATTACTTCTTCCGGACGGCTGTTCTAATAAAAGATTAATTTCCTCTATTGACAAAATTTCCGGTACTTTTTTATCAATTTTTGGTGCCTTAAGCTTATCCGCACAGTCTTCTTCAATAACCTTATTTTTAAACAAATACATAAAAAAAGATTTTATGCTGGCAATATTTCTCGATATTGTTGCTGAAGACATCCCCTGCTTGTCCAATAAATTAATATATGTACTTAAGTCAGTCGAATTAACCTCTTGCAAATCAACAATCCCATTATTATCAAAATACTTGCACATTTTCAATAAGTCTCTTTTATAAGACGAAATTGTATTTCTACTTGATCTTTTAACTTCACTCAAATAGTTTATATATTTGTCAACATATTCTCCCATGAATATTCCCCTTATCGAATTAGGTATAAAATACAATTAATAAGTCAAATCAGATAATACCGTGCTGTATTATGTAAAATCAAACTTACAAATATGATTTTAAATTCTAATTAACATAAAATCAAGTATATTTTTTTCTGTAAACCACGGTAAAATCAAAGGTTTTCAAGGGATTCTACAAAATAGAGACATTCAAAATATCAAATTTACTATATATTGTTTTTTATTTTAAAAAAAATCTTAAAAAATTTTCTTCCAAAAACACTCCTATAGCAGTTAACATAAATATTGATGTAATAAATCTAATTTTATTTTTATTAAAAACTTTTCCTTTGTAAAACCTGAAAACCAAATCGACACACAAAAAATAAAAAATATAGTGAGGTAATATGCTTACTATAAGCACTCCTACATAATAAATTCCTCCTGTATACGCCTGAATTGACATAAACATTCCATACATTACACTTAGCATTATTATTATAGTATTATATATTATTTCCGGCTTTATAAGCTTCATCAATACAATAACAATAATTAACTGTTTAATACGTTTTAATAATAAAATAAAAAAAGACGATATAACAGGAAGAGCAATCACTCTGCGTATGTCTTGAACATCAAAAGACAGATACTCAAGCGAAATACCCTTTTTGATTATAATATTAATTATTATGCTTGAGAAAAAGACCGTCACCATTGATATTAAAAGCACATTATAATTTTGAATTTTCTTAATTTCAGACATTTACATCACCTTTTAAAAAAAATAGAAAACAAACTGTTTTCTATTTTTTATGTTAAAAGTTATTCAATTATTCCACTGAACTTCATTTCTTTATATGCAAAAATTGCGGCTATAGTTTTGCTATCTACAATAGTACCATCAAAAATCATTTTTATTGCTTCTGAAATAGGCACATGCAATAACTCTATAAATTCATTTTCATCAAAATGTTTTTTCCCTTTTTTTAAATTTGTTCCTATATAAACATCTGTCGTTTCATCAAATGTTCCAATAGACGAAACCAACCTTGTTACATGATATATTTTTTGCGGAATAAAACCCGTTTCTTCTTCCGCCTCACGAAGAGCACACGTTTTCCCATCTTCCTCAGGGAAATTAAAAGCACCTGCAGGTATTTCTACACTTAATCTATCTATAGCATTTCTGTATTGTCGTACCAGATATGTAAATTCATTCTCATCAACTAAAAGTATCCCGGCACCTCCGCCCTTTTTATGTTTAATAAAATCATATTCAACTATTCTGCCGTCCGGAGTTTCAAGATAATCTTTATATAGTTCAACAATTTTTGATTCGCACAGTAATTCCATTTTTTTTCTTTTAAACTCATTCATATTATAAACCTCCAAAAAAACTTACATACATATAAAGGGTGTGAAAAAATCCACACCCTTTAATCCTGTTATTTTGCAAAATCGGTAACTCTTGATTCACGAATGAGGTTCACCTTAATCTGACCCGGATATTCAAGTTCGTCCTCAATCTTCTTAGATATATCTCTTGCGAGTAAAATCATATCCTCATCAGTTACCTGATCTGGAACTACCATAACACGAATTTCTCTACCTGCCTGAATAGCAAAAGTCTTTTCAACACCCTTAAATCCATTGGCAATATCCTCCAAGGAAGTAAGACGTGTAGTGTAAGTTTCCAACGTTTCTCTTCTTGCACCAGGTCTTGCAGCCGAAATAGTATCAGCAGCCTGAACTATGCAAGCAATTAAACTCTGAGGCTCAACATCTCCATGATGCGCCTCAACCGCATTAATAACAATAGGAGTCTCTTTGTATTTTCTACACAAATCTACACCAATGGTTACATGCGATCCTTCCATCTCATGATCAATTGATTTACCAATATCGTGCAATAATCCCGCACGCTTAGCAAGACGAACATCTTCACCCAATTCTCCTGCTAATAAACCGGACAAAAGTCCAACCTCTATGGAATGCTTAAGTGCATTCTGTCCATAGCTGGTTCTAAATTTCATTCTACCTAACAATTTAATTAATTCAGGATGAATACCATGTACTCCTACTTCCAGAGCAGCAGCTTCACCTTCTTCTCTCATCATGGTCTCGACTTCCTTTTGAGCCTTTTCAACCATCTCTTCGATTCTTGCAGGATGAATTCTTCCATCTACTATAAGCTTTTCAAGTGCTATTCTTGCAACCTCTCGTCTTATAGGATCGAAACTTGAAAGAACAACTGCTTCAGGGGTATCATCTATAATTAAATCAACACCTGTCAAGGTTTCAAGAGTTTTAATATTTCTACCCTCTCTACCAATAATTCTTCCCTTCATCTCATCATTAGGTAACTGTACCAATGAAATCGTAGTTTCTGATACGTGGTCAGCAGCACACTTTTGGATAGCTGTAACAACGTAATCCTTCGCCTTCTTATCGGCTTCTTCTTTTGCTTTCGTTTCTAATTCTTTGATCATGACTGCAGTTTCATGTTTAACATCGTCTTCAACAGTCTTTAATAAGTATTCCTTTGCTTGTTCAGAGGTCAAACCTGAGATTCGCTCAAGTTCCTGAGTTCTTTTTGCTTCCAAATCCGAAATTTCGCGCTTTTTAGCATCGAGTTCAGCTTCTTTCTTAGATAAAAAAGCTTCCTTCTTTTCAACAGCCTCAGTCTTTTTATCAAGATTTTCCTCTCTTGATAAAACACGTTTTTCCATACGCTGAAGCTCATTACGACGTTCCTTGACTTCTTTATCAATATCATTTTTAGTCTTAAGAGCCTCTTCCTTAGCTTCAAGAAGTGTTTCTCGCTTTTTTGCTTCGGCACTTTTTAGTGCTTCATCTATAATCTCTCTTGCCTTATCCTCAGCTTTTCCAACTTTAGCCTCTGCAATATTCTTTCTATATGCAACAGCAACAAACCAAGTTATGACAACTGCTAAAACCAACACTATAGCGAAGATTATATATGGCATTACTCAGGAGCACCTCCTTATTAAGTTTTCATTGCATAAAATACAACAGTTAAATATTATACTTTTTTTATATAGGTGTCAAGAAAATAATTATTTTTTTGTTCAATATGTATTATAAACAATTATCAATTTCGTCTTTTTCTCTATATTTTTTAACAATTTTACTAATTTTTTCATAAGAAAAACCTCTACGTAGAAAATATGACTGAACTCTGTTTCTAACTCTTATATCATTTAAATCAGAGTCTGAAAAACGTTTTTTAAAAATTATATCTATCTTTTCCTCTTCTATTTCTAAGATTGACAATTCTTCCATTGTTTCTTCTATAATTGATTTATCAATTCCTTTTTCAGACAATTCTCTTAATATTAGTTTTTTCCCTTTTTTATCGATATTGCTTTTGATATAAGAAAGGGTATAGCTATCATCATTGACAAAGTTATATTCTAAAAGTTTATTCATAGCTTTATCAATTTCACAATCACTATACCCTTTATTTTTCAGTTTATCTGTTAACTCCTTAGATGTTCTGCTTTTAAATGTAAGCAGATAAACCGCTGTATCAAAAGCCGAATACGATGCTTTTGAATCATTCATATAAAATTATACCTCGTATGTATCTCCTGACGAAATTGATGTTCCGGCTGTATCTGCATCATCAGAATCACCAATACCACACTTTACTCTTACCATATTTTCAACCTGCGCAGCAAAGTCCTCATGTTCGGCAAGATAAATTTTAGTGTTTTCACGACCCTGTCCTATTTTTTCACCATTATATGAATACCATGCTCCCGACTTATTGATTATGTCATACTGCACAGCAAGGTCAAGTATATCACCTTCCTTAGAAATTCCCTTTCCAAACATAATATCAAACTCTGCTTCCTTAAAAGGAGGTGCAATCTTATTCTTAACCACTTTAACCCTAGTACGGTTTCCTACAACCTCTCCACCAACCTTAAGAGTTTCAATTCTTCTTACATCAAGTCTGACTGATGAATAGAATTTAAGTGCACGTCCACCGGTAGTTGTCTCTGGATTTCCAAACAAGATACCAACTTTTTCTCTTAACTGGTTTATAAAAATGACAACACAATTGGACTTACTGATTATTCCTGTAAGTTTTCTTAATGCCTGAGACATAAGTCTTGCCTGAAGTCCGACATGTGAATCACCCATCTCACCATCAATCTCAGCCTTTGGAACAAGAGCTGCAACAGAGTCAACTATGATTACATCAACCGCACCTGATCTGACCATTGTTTCGGTTATCTCAAGTGCCTGTTCACCGTTATCCGGCTGAGATATGTATAAGTTATCTATATCAACACCAATATTTTTCGCATACACAGGATCAAGCGCATGCTCAGCATCAATAAATCCGGCTATACCTCCCATCTTTTGAACTTCTGCAACGACATGAAGTGCAACAGTTGTTTTACCACTTGATTCCGGTCCATATATCTCTATAACTCGTCCCCTAGGCATACCACAAAGTCCAAGGGCTATGTCAAGACTTAAGGAACCTGTAGGTACAACCTCTATATTCATATGTGCAGACTTATCACCAAGTTTCATAACCGAGCCTTTTCCATACTGCTTTTCAATCTGTGCCAATGCGGCATCCAATGCCTTTTGCTTTTCTTCACTTGCCATAATACTTTTTACCTCCCAGCAAACATTTGTTCGTTTTTATCAATATAATATAATTTGGATTAGTTGTCAATACTTTTTTCGAATTTATGTTCGATTACATTTGACACCCGAGAATAATATGCTTATTATATTTTACTTTATTTAACTACTGTATGTAAAGAGTAAATTATATATTTCAGTTTATTTTTCTTGAATTATAATATATAATTATTTTATCAAATTTAAGGAGAACTCTATGAAAACAATTGCGATAATTGCAGAATTTAATCCGTTTCATAATGGTCATCTTTACTTACTGAATAAGGCCATGGAAATTACACATGCTGATTACAGCATCGCTTTGATAAGTGGAAATTTTACCCAAAGAGGAACACCAGCTATCTGTGATAAATTTACTCGAGCATATATGGCAGCTGTCAGTGGTATTGATATGTGCCTCGAACTCCCATATGTATATGCAACCGGAAGTGCATATGATTTTGCAAATGGCGCAGTCAGCATACTCAACAGTCTGAATTCAATTGATTATCTTTGTTTTGGCGCGGAAACCGATGAAGTAAATATATTTGATGAAATATCTGATATAATTGTAAATGAACCCAAAAACTATTTAATAGTATTAAAATCAGGTTTAAAAAACGGACTTTCCTTTCCGTCAGCAAGACAGAATGCAATAGTTGATTTTATGTTTAATGAAAAATCAAATGATTTAAAAATAACAAAAGAAAAACTTATTGATATTATCTCTAAACCTAACAATATACTTGCAATTGAATATATATCCGCTTTAAAAAGAACCAATTCAAATATCAAACCGATTATTATAAAACGTGAATCCTCAGATTATAAAGAAACCCAGTTAAACGGCTCAAGAAGTTCCGCTTTAGCAATAAGAAATGCTGTTAAAAATATTGATATCTCTGATTTAGAACATGTATTGATTAATGAAATGCCTCAAAGAGCTTTTCAAATTTTTATTGAAAAAGCGAAAAAAGAATATCCGGTTTCTCATTCTTTGCTGCTTCCATTTTTACAGGCAAAATGCTTAGATAATATTATACATGACAGTGATATCTGCGATTTTAACCTTTCTCTTATAAACAAACTGAGCAAAATTGATTTATGTAAAAGCTATGATGAAATTATAAAAGAACTTAAGACAAAAGAAATAACCGAGGCAAGAATAAACCGCGTACTTTTACATCTTATTATGGGATATTCATCAAAAGACAGAGATGATTTTTACAAATATAATACTTCTTTTTATGCAAGTATATTGTCCTTTAGAAAATCAGCGACAAATTTAATTAAATCAATAAATAACAAAAGCACAATACCTGTTATTACTAAAAAAGCCGACTTTGATAAGTATTTATCCTCATATCCTGAAATTTCAAATCTGATTGCAAAGAAAATGTGGGAGTTTGATTTAAAAGCTTCGGAGTTATATAGGATGATTATTTATAATAACTCAGGTTATATTATTCCAAACGATTATACTTTTGGAATTCCTATAGCATAAAAATATCATTATCAATATTTATCATGTTATATGACTGCATAAATATCATTATATCATCATATATTTAAAAAAATAATAAAACCATAATACATATGTCAGTGATTTTCTTTTATATGTTAATTATGTTAGCACTTATCAGTGGAAATGAAATTGTATTTAAAGGCGCCCATGATGGCCTTATGCTATGGTTTAACAGTGTTATACCTTTACTCCTTCCATTTATGCTTATATCTGCTCTTATAGTAGAGAAAATACAGAATCTGCCAAAAGAAAAGCAGAAATCATATGCGATTTTAATCACACTATTTACCGGAATTTTTTGTGGTTATCCTTTGGGTGCAAAAAACGTTTCCGAGTTTGTAAAAAACAAATCATACAGTAAATCCACAGGTGAATACTTATTGCCCTTATGCAACAACTGCAGCCCAATGTTTTTATCAGGATATATCATTTTTTCTGTATTGAATAAGAAAATAACTTTTTTTTCAGCTATTGCTCTAATTTATATACCATATTTAATATATATATTATGTGTAATAGCGATTAACAAAACAAAATCTTATATAGGTCAAAATAAATCATATTCCAAATCCATTTCTAATAATGACAGCTTAATAGGAATTAAATCAAATAAAGAGAAAAAAGCAGATACAGATAGTAATAAAATAGTCACTTCAATAATAATCCAGATAACTTTTGTGGGTTTTTATATAATTATTTGTTCAGTTATAAGTGAATACATAATGTCAATTGATGTATTATCTTTAATAAACAAAGTAAATTTCTTACATAAAATAGATTTAATTCAATTTAACGTTGAAATTCTTGTAAAAGCAAAAACTTTTTTATCAGGTTTTACTGAAATTACAAAGGGAGCCATGATTATAGCGCAAAGTTCTCTTTTTACCGAAAAACATAAAACAGCAATTATACTATCTCTTACTTCATTCGGCGGAATATCGGCAATATTACAAACCAAAAGTGTTATTGACGGCTTAGACATATCATTGAAAAAATATGTAATAATTAAGACCATATGTGCATCTGCAACATATGGTCTGTCATTAGCATTTATGTAATTAGGCCAATTTTAGATATCTACTCATCTAAAAAATCCTCATCATCTCCAAAGCCATCATCTTCATCAACCTGTTCACCATAAACATCTATGTCATCATACTCTTCATCCGATACAGGCTGCGGCTCTGGATTAAGCTGTGTTTCATTATCAGTATATGCATCATCAGAATCTTCTTCAGGTTCCTCATATGACATATTACTTGATGCTGTAAGAAGGTTAATATTTGCCTCCATCTCACTTATATTATTTTCAAATACATATGTATCACTTTCAAGAGACTCAATAAGCGTTCTGTAATTTTCCTTTTCAACATCATGTATTCTATTGTAAAGGTCTTTCATTTCAGAAAGCTTGTCCTTTGTATAATACATAGCACCAAGTCTGATTTCATTAGCTTCCTCTGAAGCCTGATCAACTATCTGCTGCGCCTGATTTCTTGCCATCTCAAGAATCTCATTGGCTCTTACATTAGCAAGCTCTGTTATATTGTGCTGGTCAACAAGACGATTAGCTTCGTTAACTGATTCAGTAATGATAGCATCAGAACGTGTTCTTGCATCGGCAAGAATCGCCTCTTTATTGCGCATAATCTTTCGGCATCTTTCAATCTCACTTGGAAGCTTAAGCTTAAGTTCTTCAAGCATAGATTCAAGCTCATCCTTATGAACTACAATC
>JAFUEG010000005.1 GCA_017464045.1 Lachnospiraceae bacterium | reverse complement strand
TATTTACCTTATAATAAGCATATGTGGATTCTTTTATATAGCTCTTTTTTTGTTGCAACCATTCATCTGCAACACATTCAATAGTCATTTCATTCACCTCTCATTTCAATTTAGATAGGACCTTATTTTAATTATAATAAGGACTTTTATAGAATTATATAATTTATCTTTATAAAATTTAGCATATTACGAGGACTAAGAAATAAATGAAAGTAGTTATATTAGCCGTTGGCTTTGGAACAAGGATTAGCGAAGAAAGCTATCTTAAACCGAAGCCTATGATTGAGATAGGCGAAAAGCATATATTGTGGCATGTCATGAAGGAATTCTCATATTACGGGTTCAATGAATTCATCATATGCGCAGGTTATAAGCAGCAGGTAATAAAAGAATGGTTTAATAATTACTATCTGTATAACAGCGACGTAACTTTTGATTTTTCATACAATGAAACAATTTATCACAAGAATTACGCTGAAGATTGGAAGGTTACAATCGTTGATACCGGACTTGAAACTATGACTGGAGGACGTATCAAAAGAATTAAGCCGTACATTGATAATGATACCTTCTTTATGACCTACGGGGACGGAGTAAGCGACATAGACATAAAGGAGCTGCTTAAGTTCCATAAGAAACATGGCAAGATTGCAACACTTACCGCAGTGCATATCGGACAAAGATTCGGAGTTCTCGATATAGACAGGGAAACATATGACATAAAGGCATTCAGAGAGAAATCTATAGCTGATGGTTCACGTATAAATGCAGGATACATGGTGCTTGAACCAGATGTGTTTGATTATATAGAAGGCGATAAAACCATATTTGAGAAAGAACCGCTGCAAATGCTTTCTAAAGAGAACCAGTTATGCGCATACAAGCATAACGGATTTTGGCAGTGTATGGATACAAAGAGGGAAATGGATACTCTTATAGAGCTTGTTGAAAAAGGCGAAGCACCTTGGATGAAGTGGCAGGATAAAAGGTAATGAATCTTGATTTTTACAAAGATAAAAAGATATTGGTGACGGGACATACGGGGTTCAAAGGCGCGTGGCTTGTAAGGATTCTTGTCAATGCAGGTGCGGATGTGACAGGATATTCGCTTGAACCGCCTACTTCGCCAAACCTTTACAAGATGGCAGACATAGACGATAAGATAAATTCAATAACCGGAGACATACGTGACAGAGATAAGCTTTCAAAGTTATTTGAGGAAGTAAAACCTGAAATAGTCATACACCTTGCCGCACAGCCTATCGTAAGGGATTCGTATAAAGATCCGGTATATACCTATGAGACTAATGTTATGGGAACCGTAAATCTCTGCGAAGCAGTGCGGCTTATCCCGTCAGTTAAGTCTTTTCTTAATGTAACGACGGACAAGGTATATAAGAATAACGAATGGGAATGGGGATACCGCGAGAATGAGCTACTCGACGGATATGATCCGTATTCCAATAGCAAATCATGTTCGGAACTGGTAACGCACAGCTATATAAACTCGTTTTATAACGATATGGCTATAGCGGTATCTACTGCAAGGGCAGGAAATGTCATAGGCGGTGGAGACTTCGCCAATGACAGGATTATACCTGACTGTGTGAGGGCCGCAATCAATAAGGATACGATAGTTGTTAGAAATCCATACTCAACCAGACCTTACCAGCATGTTCTTGAACCTTTATATGCCTATCTAACCATAGTTGAAGCTCAGTATAAAGATAAGAAGTATGCGGGATTCTACAATGTAGGACCTGATGAGACGGACTGCATAACCACAGGCGATCTTGTTGATATGTTCTGCAGCAAATGGGGTGAAGGACTTGAATGGGTTAATAAACATGATGGTGGACCTCATGAGGCAAACTTCTTAAAGCTTGACTGTTCAAAGATGAAGAAAACTTTCGGATGGAAATCGAGATGGAATGTCGAAACCGCTATAGAGAAGACAGTTGAGTGGTCGAAGGTATATGCGGAACAAAAAGATATAGCCAAGTGTATGGATAAACAGATAGATGAGTTTTTGAATAAATAGCTCAGAATTTTTAGAGGAAGGCTTGAAAGAAAAGTGAAAGTTAAAATAAGTGATTGGATTGCAGATTTTCTTGTA
Source organism: Lachnospiraceae bacterium (assembly GCA_017464045.1). The sequence goes on along the minus strand of JAFUEG010000005.1, from coordinate 1,063 downwards.
AAACGAGGAATAACATATAATTTTACGGTACCTGGTGGCGGCGCTATGCATTTGAATGTTTCTTTCGGGCATCAAAAAGATATGCACAATATCTTTGTACAGCATGAACAATCAGCAGCTATAGCGGCTGAAGCATATTTTAGGACAAGTAATACTCTTCCATTGGTTTGCTGTACTACAGGACCGGGGGGAACAAATACTCTTACCGGTGTTCTTGGTGCATGGCTTGACAGTATACCAATGCTTGTAATTTCAGGACAGGTAAGATATGGAACAACAGCAAGAGCTGCAGGTATTCCTGTAAGAGCTATGGGTGATCAGGAATACGATATCACTCCGATGGTAGCACATATGACAAAATACGCAGAAATGATTATAGAACCTAAAATGGTTAAATATCATATTGAAAAAGCGCTATATCTTGCAACACATGGACGTCCGGGGCCTGTATGGTTGGATATACCACTTGATGTACAAGGCGGATATATAGATGATAACGACTTTATTGAATTTGACGAAAGCGAGTTTAATGACAAATTACCACCAACTGTTATAAAGCAACAAATTTCAGAAGTTATAAATCTGATAAATAAATCTGAAAGACCTGTTTTTTATGTAGGAAGCGCAATTAGAACAAGCAATTGTGTTTCACTTATGAAGAATGTTGCTTATAAACTGAATATTCCGTTAGTTGTGGCATGGGACTCAACAGATATTGTTCCTTCAGATTATGATTTGTTCGTCGGAATTCCGGGACTATTAGGGGATCGTCCAGGAAATTGGGCTGTTCAAAATTCCGATTTGATACTATCAGTCGGTTGCAGACTTAGTTGTCGTCAGGTTGGATATGATGTTAATTCGTGGGCAAGAGCGGCACATGTTATTATGGTTGATATTGATAAATATGAGTTGATTAAACCCAGCATACATGTTGAAACCCCTATTCACGCAGATGTGAAAGATTTCTTAAAAAAGCTTGATATCGCCATAGACAATCAGCTAACAGGACATGAGAAATGGATTGATACGTGTATTAATTGGAAGATGAACTATCCTGTTGTTA
>JAFUEG010000086.1 GCA_017464045.1 Lachnospiraceae bacterium | reverse complement strand
TTGAGAAGGATGGAGGAGAGCGGCGGAGAACCGGATACCATCGGCTATGACGAAAAGACGGGAAAACTAATTTTCTGCGACTGCGCAAAGGAGTCCCCTTCTGGGCGCAGAAGCCTGTGCTATGACGAAAAGGCATTACAGGGGCGTGCTAAAAACCCGCCGTCAGGCAGCGCCGAATGGAAAGCAAAAGAAATCGGCGTTTTGATCATGACGGAGGAACTCTATCGCCGACTGCAAAGTCTCGGGGAATTTGATTTGAAAACGTCAAGTTGGATCACTACGCCGGATGATATTCGCGACAAGGGCGGTGCATTGTTCTGCGAACGACGTTACGGAACGGTTTTCACATTTCATAACGGGGCGGATTCATACTATTCCGTGCGCGGGTTCAGAGGTTATACTCTTATATAAATTCCTGTTTGTTGGGATGAGCATTATATTGGAATATAAAATGTGCCGTTTTCATATATCTTCATATACAGATATAAAAGTCTCTATATGTTGATATTAAAGGCATTTAAGCAATTATGAAGTTCATATATCTTCATATATATTCATATAATCTCTGAAAACTTGGTACACCTCGTGGTACACCAAAATGTAACTAATAGTTTTGAAGCTCCTATATGGCTATTGAGACTGACTAACCTCAGTCCCTTTTTTTATGCACGAAGGGCTATTTAATTATAACAAGCGGTGGAGTCTGCTCAGTAAAAGTACGGGAGTTGATATTCCGAATGTACATAAATTTATGTATTCTTGTATACCTTTATAATTGTAATATTAAGAATGTCAATATATAATAACCTTTAGATGCATCATTATATTTGACAATATCATTCCTTTTATTGTCAAATTTATATATAGTATATCAAAGATACCTAAAAAATGATGTACCATATAAGATGACTACTACAAATGGTTAATGAGATTTCATAAGGAACGAACAGAGAGGATTGAAGAAATGAAGAAAAAAGCAATCATTATTTCATCTATTATAGTCTGTCTGCTGATTGCAGGTGGTATTACATTTTTAGCACTTAATAAATCATCGAAAAATGAAACAACAGATGTGACAGAGAGTTTGGAAGCAGAAACCTCTACAGATGCTAAAAAGAAATCTGATATTTCTACTGACAAGGAAAAAACTGATACTTCAACAAATAAAAAAGAAACCAATACTGTTGAGGCTGATAAAAAGAAAGACGAAAAGAAGGCTGACGATAAAAGGACCGAAGAACAGAAAACGGAAGATAAGAAAACTACGGAGAATACCGAAAGCAATTCGGAAAGAACAAAAAAGGATGAAGAACATAAACATACGTGGGTTACGGGTTATCGTACAGAGGAAAAAGTAGTTCATCATGATGCTGTAACTCATACAGAAACTCAGACAACTTATACTACTGAAACAACTACAGTACATCATGACGGTTATTATGTATGTTATGGTTGCGGAGCAACATTTACATCCGCTGATGCAGCGGCAGCACATTGTGATGCCGGTGATGATGTTTGCTTCGGTTCTGGTTTTGGTGGAACCCCTGGTTATGATGAACAGGTTAGCACACAGGTACCTCATACTGAAACTGTTACTATAGTCGATCAGGCTGCATGGGATGAAACAGTTGTTGATAAAACAGAATATACTTATTGTTCAGAGTGCGGAGCCGAAAAATAACAAGTGGAAGATACTTAATCTATTTTTGGTTTAGAATATTTCTAAGATTCTTTTTTAATAGAAAAGAGGTATATAATAAAGCTTGCAAGTTTTTGAATGTCGTGTGATGGTACACTAAATGGTACACCTGCTACGGCGGGTGTGCCGAAAAGTAAGGAAACATAAGGGCTTGTGAATTTAGGAGTGTGTGAAAGTTTTTCTGTAAATGAGATATCCTAAGATAATTGACGAGCTGTATGGCGGTAAGATTACCGTTGTCCAGCTCGTTTTGACTATACCTAATCCTATTGATTTCGTCAAGAATTATGATAAAATTGGTACATAATTATCTTTCAGTTTTATAGACGATGACAAATCGGGGTTTATGGAGGAAAAACAATGCGACGCAGTGATAGAGAGGTTACAAAGTTCTCAGACATAATTGCAATAATTGAAAAATGTGATGTGTGCAGACTTGCTTTGAATGATGAGGATTATCCATATATACTGCCACTTAACTTTGGAATCAATATTACAGAGGATAATAATTTAGAACTTTATTTCCATGGAGCATCAGAGGGAACAAAACTCAAACTAATTGCAAAAGATAATCGGGCAAGTTTTGAAATGGATTGTGAACATAATTTGGTATCGGAAATTGAACGTGGAAGCTGCACAATGGAATATCAAAGTGTGATTGGGCATGGACATATCGAGATGATACCTGATGAAGAAAAGTATAATGCCTTGTGTATTTTAATGAAGCATTATCACATGGAGCATTTTCCATTCAATAAGGCTGTCATGCCTCGAACAACAGTTTACAAACTTGTTGTAGAACATATGACCGGGAAAATAAGGCTAAAAAGAAACGATAAGCATTAAATTCCTGTTTGTTGGGATGAGCATTATACCGGAAGTTTGAGAAGTGATTCAAGCTCTACGGAAATCATTTGTAATAATATTGAAATCGTAAAAGACATTTTTTCAAAAGTAGTTAGAAGGTTTGAAATGGAAAAAATTAAATGTGTTTTTGAAATAAATAAGGAGGTTAATCCCCATAGACCGAAAATGAATTTTTATGTAGTAATTCCATGTGACAAAGAAGGTAATGTATTAGAGTGAGGATATCTTAATAAGGAAAAGAAATATAATAAAAAAATAATTATTTATTTCACGTAGTGCTAATAGAAAAACAGAGTTTTTCGTTTTGGGGTATGGGGAAAATCCCCATCAAGTAGATGCACCGAAATACAAAAAATAGGGTTTTTGTATGACGGTGCGAAACTTGCTCTTAAGATCCCCTAATCCGTGATTTTTTCAAACATCGAAATCTGTCCATTAGACTCTTTTTTAGAATCAGATAATTCTTGTGCCGGAATGGTTTCATAAGGTTCATTACTTTTTGTATCTGGAGGAGCATTTAATTTTTCTTTTAAATTTTTCTCCGGTGGGATTTTGTTTTTATATAATTCTTCTATGTTTAATACCCCATGAGATTTTTTATTATAATTAAGGACGATTGCTTCTGCATATCCTAAAGAACCGGCTCGTCTTTCTTTGGCAGTACGTGATAGTTCTCTTACAGATATAACACCAAGTTTTTCTTTAAAGCGATCATCATCTAATTTATCTTTATAAGCATATATCACTTTTGCAACACCCCATAACATATTACTGCTAAGTGAATGTGCTTCTCCTTCCCATGTACCAACAATTAAAATAAGAGTTCTGTTTAAAATATCATAACCTGTTTTTTCATAAATTTTTACAAGTGATGTAACTGCACAGATTCCAAAATCAGCAGAGTTAGGGCAAACGTGCAATCCAAAAGATTCAACAAGGTCGTTTATTATAATATATTTATCATTACCTGCTTCAAGATGTGCTTTAAAAATTTCATATGGTTGTAATTGTTTTACATATTTTTGTTGGTTTGCAAATATATCTGCTTCTTTGTTATATTTAAGTTCCTCATTATGTATCATGCACCATACAGGGGTTTCCCTTGAACCGGAGACTGCTGCAATTATTTCAATGGTGTGCTGTCCGTTTACAACGTAATTATATCCATCCCTTTGACTTACTCTTACACAATTAACTTGATTGATGTCGAATCCGTCAACAGCCTTTTCAATATGTTTGATTGAAATATGTCTTTGGTATTCCTGATTAGAAACTAAATCTTTTATTGGTATAAGTTCAAATCTTACGTTAGGAACATATTTATTATATAAATCATCCATTATTATCTGTACCTCCAAGTAGATTTTTTAGTTTATTAATTGTATTTATTACATCTTCCATATTTTTTAAAATATCATTTCTCGTTTTGGGTGTGATTTTTGAAAAATCAGTTTTATTGATCGCTCTATTTATTGAATCAATCCATGAAACAGAAGTGTATTTTAAAGTAGCAAGGGAAGCATCAGGATCATAGTCGGGGGTTAGTCTTATTTTTGGGATTTCCTCTTTCTTTTTTTCTTTTTCTTTCGGGATTACTTTATAAGTATGTTTATATTTTAATATTTGCCATATTTTAGAATCGGATAAATGATCCATTCTTTCTTCCGTTACGGCTTCATTAATAAGAATAGTTTCCCTTTCTGAAAGAGTTGATACAGTAATAGTATTTTCATGTGATATTTTTAAATTTTCCATTAGAATTTTTAAAGCTAAATCTTCGGATTTATCTTTTATCTTATCTATTGATTTTGAATAGGCAACATATTTTTGAACAGTACCATAAGAAAGATTATATGTTGAACCTATTTTAAGGGCTATATCAGATGAGCGTTGATGTGCTATTGCAATCTTATCATTATCACTCATCAATTTGTTATAAAACATTTCTGCTGTAAATAATTTTCCAACAAGATATTTTCTGTATTCTGTTGTAAGGTCGGTTCTATTCATTTGTGTTCTGCATACATATATAATTGCCTGATTAATATTATTAAGTTCAAGATTTCTTATTCTAAAAGGTATTTCCCACTCTTTACAAAATTTATATCTTTTATGCCCATCAATTATAATATCGTGCCATATGGATATACATTCCGGGCATCCGTTATCAACAATATATTCCTCAAGTTGATCCATATATTTTTCTGATGCAGGTTGAATAAGAAATTTGATGTCAGGTTCTATTGTTAAGTTAGGAAAATTCATTCTTCTACCTCGCTAATTAGTACGGCACTGTTAAGATTAAAATATGTGTATCCTATTTTATCCTGACAAAATACTGATACCCTGTATGAATGGTTTATATCAAAAGAATCACATAGGGAATATATTTTTTTCATAAGTTTTAGGCTGTGGACTTCATAACAATTATCAGATTCAAAATGTGAAGGATATACTTTTACACTGTCAGGTTCATCCTGAGCGCATTTTCCAAAACCTATTATTTTATTTAAAGGATCAATTACAATGCTTATGGCTGATGGATCGGATAACATATGCAGAGTGCTTTTATATATACGTATTCTGTTTCTTTTAAAATCAAGACATATAGAAGGAATACTGTTATATCTTGTTTTGTTTTGACTTATACTTTCCATTTATATTACTTCCTGTTTTTCTTTTTTATTTCTTTGCCTTATTTCGCTTTGCGTTATACCAAACACCGTTACCTCGTTAAATTTTTCTATCTGAACTGAATTGATATGTTCTTTAAAAGGAACTCCAAACTGGTCTTTCCATGATTCAATATAAGTAGGCTTTTTTGAAATCTTGGATGTTTCTTCGTCCTCACCCTGTCTAAGGAATATTTCAGGTGTTGAAAGGTCAAAGATAAAAAGAAGTTCATCTTTTGTTTTGATTAGTTTACCGAGCAGTTTATATCTGTTAGCTCCGTCCCAGTTCATTAAGTCCATAACTTTAGCAAAAAATATTTTACAGGTGATTTGTTTTGGAGAACGCTTTGAGGTAGCGGAGCACCATCTTATAGAGTCCTTCATATCTTCATCGCAAGGTCTTACCGCAAGTATCTTATCATCAGGATTTACAAGAATCTGTACATAATCAGTTTCTAATACTTTCTTTATACAGGCTGTATTAACATTAACCTTATTGTTACAAAAAGATATTGAAGGCTCTGCTATGTGGGCGAAAAATTCTCCTCTTACAACCTGAAATCCGGAATAGTCAAAATCGGGCATATCATAAATGGGGATATCGTATTTTATCTGTTTATTTTCTTGTTCATTCATTTGTTTTTCTCCTTTATATCGCTTATTATTTCAGTGATTTTTTCTTTTAAACCATCCATTTCCTTTACTTCAATTCCGGTTGGATTAAATGAAGTACCTTCATTTTCTATATTCCATTTACCTTTGTTTGATATATTTTCTTTGTTTTCGTGCATATAAAAATTTGTACCGAACCCATCCGTCCAGTCGGAAGGGTACGCAATAATATCTTTTTTTGATGCAGTAGTAATATAAGAATAATTATCCGTATCATTTTTATCATCTTCTTGATTTATAATTTCTGCTTCAGGTATTAATATTTCAGGTTCATTCATATCAAATAATAAAAAGTGTTCATCGCCTTTTTTCTTATAAGAACCTATTATTTTATATTTGTAATTAATATCCCAGTGAAGAATTTCATAAATAGCACCAAGATAAGCTCTTCCGGGTATCTTTTTTGGATATACCTTTTCAAAACTTACATTTCCCCATCTTATAGCAGTTTTAATTTTTTCCGTACTTGGTCTTACCGCAATATGTTTGCTTTCTGGATTAATAAGTATTTCTACAAAAGGTGTTTTCCCAAACTTCCTTACTGATACGGAATTAAAACTAAGCTCCGTAGAAGAAACAGTAAGAATCGCACGGTTTGATGTATCAAAAAAATATCCGTGAGCAACTTCAAACTTTCTCATATCAAGTTCGCCTGTTTTTACCGTAACTTCTATTTTTTCAGGCTTTGGTTTATAGTCATCTATTACGGTATGAAAAGCATTGTAATAATCATCTGCTGAAAAACCTGCCCATCTTGGATTGATCGTAATAAATCCTTTTAGCACTCCATCAGGCATAACATGAAGATACGGAAGGAATCCTTTGTTTCCGTATCTTGCATTTCTAAGCATATTTTGTACAGCGTTCCATATGTCCCTTGATATGATTGGTTCATGATGATTTTTTTGGAAATACTTGTTTTCTATACCATCATTTTTAATTGCCTTGTGTGTTATAAAACTTTCTGTAACTGTTTTTCTTGCAAGGACATCACCGCAATGCCTTTCATTCTTTAAAATTTGAACTACAGTGCTCGGAGACCATTTTTCTTTTTGCTTTGCCGTATCAACACAAAGTTCTGTAAGGATATTTGCAATCATTGTTGAAGTGCAGCCAAATAAATATAGATAGTACATCAACTTAACAATTACAGCTTCACTTTCATATATAACTAAATTTTTATCTTCATCCAAAGTGTAACCAAAGAGCTTAGGTGTAAGAAAAATACCTTTTCTAAACCTCATTTCAACAGACATTTTCATAATCTCACTTTTGGTACGACTTTCTTCTTGAGCAAGTAAAGCCATAATAGATAAAATCATGTCACTATCGGAATTAAGGGAAAATAAATTTTCTGTTTCAAAGTAAACACCAACAGGTGGGTTTAAGGAAGCAAGGTCACGTAATGTTTGTACACTGTCTATTATGTTTCTTGCAAACCTTGAAACACTCTTTGTAACTATGATATCTATTTTTCCATCCTTGCAGTCTTTAATCATACGGTTAAAGGCATCCCTATGCTTAAGGGAAGTACCGCTTATTCCTTCATCAGCGTATATGTCAACTAAATCCCATCCTTCATGATTTTTAACAAAGTCGGAATAATGATTTTTTTGTAATTCATAAGAAGATGTCTGATTAGGATCACCGGTAGATACTCTTGCATATACAGCAACCCTTTTTATAGTATTTGGATCATGAATATCTTCTTTAGGCTTTGCAGGGATAACATCAAGTAAGGATGAATCGATTCCTTTATATCTTTTTCTTATTTGATCCTTTTTTTCTATTTTTGTTTCCGGGGGAATATTTTCAATTAAAGTATCAGTTTCGTTTTCCATAACTTATCCTTTCGGTTAAAGATAGGTTAATTATATTTTCTATGCTTAATAATGAAAATGAACCAGCGGTGAAGTTTACTTCACTTTTCCGCCGGTTCATTAAAATAGTTTTACATTTAAGGTAAAACTATAAATCATTATGCATTAAGACATAACGGTTTGTATGGAGTGTATCAATTAATGAAGTAATGATATCCATAACAAATAATGTTTCTTCTTTGGAACACTCTGAAAATAGTTCTTCCAAAACGGAATGATTTTCAAAGTATTTGGATTTTAAGTTATCCATTAAAAGAACATCCATTGTGATATTTAGGGCATTGCATATAGCAACAAGTGTTTCAAGGCTTGCTTTTTTATAGCCGGATTCGATCATGCTTATGTAATTATCAGCGACACCAACTATTTCAGCAAGGTTAGCCTGTGTAAGATTACGTAATGTCCTGTAATATCTAACTCTACGCCCGATTAATGAATAATCAACAGATGATTTAACCATATTATTTTCACCCCCTTTCACGAAAAATAGTGAGGAAGTGAAAAAATTTAAAAATGGAATGATTTCATTCCCTTTTTATAAAACAAAATAACTACAATAAAAGCAATATGGAATGAAAACATTCCTTTTAAGAAATGGATATAAATATGGAAACCACGATTAAAAACGATGAAATATGTATCGGATATAATATAAAAAGAATAAGAAAATCAAAAGGTATGAAGCAACTTCAACTTGTAGAGAAGTTGCAGCTTCGTGATGTCCATATATCAAGGGAAATACTTGGACAGATAGAAAGAGGAGTACATCATATAACAGCAACCCAACTAAGGGCAATAAAGGAAATACTTGATACAACATATGAAGAATTATTTAAGAGAAGTGATGAAGCGGTCTGAATGACCGCTTTTGTTATGGTAATAAAAAATAAAAAATGTTATAATACTTTGGTACACGTATGATTTTTTTATAAAAGGAGATTATGTATGCCTACTTTAGAATGGATAGGAAAAAGTAAGGTTGTTAATCATCATCTTGATGTGCCTTATTGTGTTCTTGATAGAAAATATAGTTATGATGAGAATGGACAGCATGAAGAAGACAATGGAAGTCAGAATATGATTATCCATGGGGATAATCTTCTTGCATTAAAAAGTCTCTTACCTCAATATGAGGGTCGTATAAAATGTATCTATATTGATCCACCGTATAACACTGGAAATGAAAATTGGGTATATAACGATAATGTTAATGATTCTCGAATAAAGAAATGGCTCGGCGAAGTAGTGGGAAAAGAAGGGGAGGATTTGTCACGCCATGATAAGTGGTTATGTATGATGTATCCAAGACTAAAACTCCTGCAACGATTATTAGCTGATGATGGTGCGATTTTTATTAGTATTGATGATAATGAAAAACATCCTTTAAAGATACTTTGCGATGAAATATTTGGAAGCAGAAATTTTATCAAGGATATTGCTGTAATTAATAATCTTAAGGGTAGGAGCGATGATAAATATATTGCGACAGCACATGAAGGCTTGTTGATATATCAAAATGGAAATTTTATAACAAATGGTGTTGAAATGCCCGAAGAATACGAAAATGACTATAATTTGTGTGATGAATCTGGAAAATATCGTTTGCAAGGGCTTCGGAAACGAGGCTCTGGAGCGAGGCGTGAAGATAGACCGAATATGTTTTATCCATTTTACTATGATGAAACAAGTGACATTTTATCTGTTGATCCTATTTTTGATTCAATAGAAATATATCCTCATTTATCAGATGGCACAGATGGAAGATGGAGATGGGGAATTGATACAGCTCATGCTCGTTTAAATGAATTGACTGTACAGAAAGTTAGAGGAAGAGATGAATATGATGTATTTCAAAAGGATTATCTACCTGAGGAAGGAACAAAGAGAGTAAAGCCTAAATCGTTTTGGAATGGGACAGAGTTTTCAGCAGAAACGGGAACTCTTGAAGTGAAAGCTATATTAGGAAAGGGTGTATTTGAAACCCCTAAACCAACAGGATTGATAAAATACATT